>JAFDVT010000521.1 GCA_018268875.1 Acidobacteriota bacterium | reverse complement strand
TGATCGGCACCGCGGTCGCGTGCAGCATTTCGACGCGCAGGCCCGTAGCGTTCCTGGTCAGCCCGGCCATTGCATCGTTGCGAACGATAAAATCCAGCTCATTTACGCCGGTCCGCAGCGCGCTACGCGGGATCGCATACACGCGCGGTACCCGGAAGGCCTGCGGTTCGGCGATCTCCTGCGTCTCGCTCGGAACGGCCACGCCATTCACTTCCAACGTCGCCGCGTTATCCGCGTAGACAGCCACCGCGATGTTCGCCGTCGCCGGATCGAACGTCCGCAAGTCGATGTCGGTGCGATACCGGTACAAGCCCGCGTAACACCCCGTAATTGCGTCAAAACGGCCGGAAATCCACTGCGCGAGGCCGCCTTCTTCGGTCCATGCGGGACCGATCAACTGCGGGACCCGTTGCGCGATGTACGGCGTCTGGCATTCCGGATCGGGCGACGTCACGATGCGGTAATGCTGGTCCGTCTGCCCCTGCGCCAACCGTCCCTCGCGCACCAAGCCGGTGCCCCAAATGTCGATGTTCGTCGCATTCGGAAAGGGAACCACAAACACCGCGCTGGCATTGCCGTTGGCCCCGCCATCCAGCTTCGCGACGATGCGGTACACGCCGGGAGGTTGATTCGCCGGCACCGGAACCTGATACGTCACCGCGTCGTTCACGGTCATCACGGAGCGGTTCAGCGTGCCGGGTAGCGGCGATTCCACCGTGACATTCCACGTGCCGGACGGAACCTCGATTTGCGTCCCGCGAATCGCGAAGACCGCCGTGCCCCCAGGGTTCACGGACTGCAATTGCGGCTCGATACGGAAGGTAATCGGATAGACTCCAGGCAAACCGCCGTTCAAGGCAGAGCTCGTCCCGGCCCCGCTGAACACCGTCGCGGTAGCCAGCGTCGCCGCAGGTAAACTCGCCAGATAATCGGCGCCCTGTGCGAACAGCGTGTTCGTCGTATCGTCGAACCGCAGCTTCACGACGTTGCTCACCTGTGCCTCGCCCCGCAGCACGACATTGCCGCCGCCGTCCAGCATCCAAATCGAATCGCGCATCGCGACAAAAATTCGCGTACCCGATTCGTCGACGCCAATCGCCGTGGCGCCGGAACTTTCCAGTCGCGAAGTGAACTCAAAGCCCGCCGCCTGTGCGCGCCATTTTGCAATCGTATTGCCCGACGTCAAAAAATACGCCGCGCCCGCGCCGTCCAGATCAAAATCCGTCACGCGATCGCTTAAGTTCAGCTTTGTGGATTTTGTTTCCACAGCACCAGTCAACGCCGAACGCACGGTGATGTGGTTGTCCGCATCCACAATCACCTGCCGCTCGCCATCGCGGGTCACGCGGGTCAATTCGGTGGCAGAAGACGAGGC
The DNA here is from genome assembly GCA_018268875.1 of Acidobacteriota bacterium. Taxonomy (GTDB): domain Bacteria; phylum Acidobacteriota; class Terriglobia; order Bryobacterales; family Bryobacteraceae; genus F-183. Next base: position 8,386 of record JAFDVT010000521.1, on the reverse strand, counting down.
TGCCGCCTGGGCGAACAACTGCGTGCTTAGTAACAGCACTGGCAATACGGAATAGCGAACCACTGGTGATCCCTCCTGAACGGAAAACAACCGCAATTCTGGTTTTACCTTTTCACAGGCTAAACCATTGACGAATCGAAATGTTTTATCCGATTATACGCCGATTGCGGAACAGTGGAAGGGATGGGGAGGTGTGTTGTCAGGAAGACGTTCGGGCGGCCCACTCCAGGAACCGCCACAATTCGGCCCGCTGCCGCCACGTAAACGACAGGACCTCGCCCGCCGTCATCGTCTCGGCGTGCAAGCCCCAATACGTTTCAATGCGCCATTTCAGATACGGGCTGTCCCAGGGATGGAACCGGTATCCGCGAGTCGCTTTCCACAGGAACGGCAGCATATGTTTACTTGTTGGCGGACCGCACCGGGCGCTTGCCCTGCGGTTCCGAAACGGCGTAGTAACCCGAACGCGTGCGCACTACCGGGCTGCCTTTGCCCGATGCCGTAACCTTAATCTGGCGGTAACTTCCGTCCAGATTCTGATTGCTCGGCACATACGTGATCAGGTACTGATTGCGGATTTCGTTGGCAATCTGAATCGCCAGCGCCTCCACTTCGGCCAAGTCCTTCGGGAAGTAAGCCATGCCGCCCGATTCCTTGGCCAGCATCGTCAGATTCCTCTTCGCGGACTTCGCTTTGCGGGCTTCCTCGTCCGTCAAGATGCCGATCGCGTAAATCAGAACTTCGCTACGCTGGCATTTCGCCACCAGCTTTTCGAGCGTCTCCGTGGAGGCCGTATCGTCGCCGTCGGTGATCACCAGGACGACGCGCTTGTCCTTCTTGCCGTCTTTCTTTTCGTAGTCGATGGACATTGAGACCGCGTCCCGCATGGCGGTCCCGCCGCGCGACTCGATCTTCTCGAGCGCCTGCTCCAAGCGGTTGACGTCGTTCGTAAACGGCTGGTCCAGGTACGCCTCGTCGTTAAAGTTGACGACGCAGACTTCGTCGTTCTTGTTGGAGGCTTTTACCAGCCCCAAAGCAGCGGCCGCGACTTTCGCGCGCTTATCCCGCATCGAACCCGAATCGTCGATCACGATGCAAAGCGAGACCGGTACGTCTTCGCGCCGGAACGCGCGAATCTGTTGTTCGACGTTGTTTTCAAAAACTTTGAATTGTTGCTGTTTCAGGTCGGTCTGCAGCTTGCCGGATTTGTCCAGCACGCTCGCATGCAAAACAACAAGTCTCGAATCGGCACGAAACGTCGGTACGTCATCCTGCTGCGCAAAAAGCGTGGCGGAAATCAGAAGGACGCTACTGAGTAGGCGCATAGTATCCCAATCTGAAGAACGGCCGCAGCGGAGGCAGCCCTGGCGGCTGCTTGATTGCGACCTTGACGCGGCGGTACTTGCCGTCGCGTTCCTGATTCTTCGGTGTATAGCCCAGTACATAATGGTTCCGCAGTTCGATGCCGATCTTCGCCGCCACATCGGGCAACTCGTTCAAATTCTCGACGGGAAAATGGCGGCCGCCGGTCTGTTCGGCTAGCTCCTGGAGCAGGCCCGGACCCGAAAGTTCTTCCGGCGTACGGCCCCTGCCCGACATCCCCTCGAAAATACCGATGGCATAAATCTGGACGTCCGCCTCGCGAACCGCGTTGCGGACTTCGGATTCCGTGTACCGGCTCGAATTGTCGCCGCCGTCGGACAACACCAGGATCGCCTTGCGGGGATTCTTCGCCTTCCGCATCTGCTTCATCGCCATGTACACGCCGTCCAGCAGCGCCGTACGGCCCTTGGCATTGGTAAACGTCAACTGGCTCTGAATTTCTTCCGTACTCGACGTCAACGGCACGATCAACTGCGGCCGGTCGTTGAACTGGATCAGAAAGAACTCATCCTCCGGGTTGGCGGTCTTAAAGAATTGCGACACGGCTTGGCGCGACTTCTGGAGCTTTGCCCCCATGGAACCCGACGCGTCGAACACGATACCTACCGTAATCGGCGAATCTTCCGACGAAAACTGCGCCACTTCCTGCTCGACCTTGTCCTCAAATACCCGGAAGTGCTCTTTCTCCAGGCCCGTCACAGAACGATTCATCGGGTCCATGACGGACACCGGAATCAGCACCAGCGTGGAATCGACGCGAATGTTCGATCGGCGGTCCCCGGGGTCTTCTTCGTTGCCGGTCGCGCCTGGGCGAGGCCGTATGCGAGGCTCCAGATTCGGCTTGACATCGGCGGGATCGCTGGTGCCGTACTGCCGCGCCTCGGCTGGTTTCAAGGCAGGCTCTGAAGGCTTCTTATCTTTATCTTTTTCAGTGCTTTGCGCCGGAACCACCGATTTGGCGGAATCTTCGTCTCCGGCCTTTTCCTGTTGTGCCAGCAGCCCGTAGGCGGCCACGCTCGCCACCATCACTCGCCAAAGCCAGTGGCGATATCGAATTGAACTGCCCATTCCTCGCCTCCAATCGGATTGGTCGCGAATTTGCCTTCAGTATACCAACGCGCCGCAAGGTCAAATCTCGAGCATCTTGCCCCACTTGCGCTCTCGCACAAGCACACCATACGGGCCTAAAGACACCGGTGCGTTGCCTCCATCCAGGTGGCCGGCAAACGGCCTGTTTGAACAGTTGATGGCCACCAGGAACTCCTGGTTTCCTCCCTCGCGAACGAAACTCACAATTCGCGCGGCATCTGTATTGAAGGTCCAGATCACCTCGCCCTGCTGCAACGCCGAATGCGCCCGCCGCAAGTGGATCAGCTGACGGTAAAACTGCAGGAACTCCGGCCGCCTGTCCCCGTTCCCCCAATAAATCGGAACCCGGTCGAACAGCGCCGGCGGCGCGGACTCCGTCGTGTCCCCCACCTCCTGCCCGTTGTACAAAAGCGGAATCCCGTCCAGCAGAAACATCAGCGCCGAAGCCGCCAGCGTCGCCCGTTCGCCCAGGCGCACAATGGCCCGCGTCTCGTCGTGATTGTCCGTGAACCGCATCAGCAGCGCCCCTTCGGGCATTGCCTGCCGCTGTCTTTCCCACTTCTCGCGAAGCCTGGTCGCCGGCATTCCGTCGGTAAAGATGTGGTTCACCGCATGAAACAGCTTCCACGAATATCCGGCGTCGAACCCCGCCTCCAGCAACTCCGGTTGTTCGCTCTCAGCCAACAGAAAGACATCCGGCCCCACACGGCGGCGCAGTTCTTTCCAGAAGTCCGTGGGGACATAATGCGCAATATCGCAGCGGAGCCCGTCGAACCCGAACTCGGTCAGCCAGTAGGCCAACGCCGTCGACATGTATTCGCGAACGGCGTCCTGTGAATAATCGAGCGCCACCACATCGTCCCAACCCGGTTCAGACGACAAAGGCCGGCCATCCTCGCCCCGCCGGAACCATTCCGGATGTTCGTGGAACAACACCGAATCGAGCGACGTGTGATTGGGCACCACATCGAGGATCATCCGCAGGTCCAGTTTGTGCGCCTCATCCACAAGCCGCCGCAGGTCTTCCGCGGTTCCGTACGCGGGGTCGATCGAATAGAAATCCCGAGCCGCGTAGGGGCTGCCCAGCGGACCCTTGCGCCCGGTTTGCCCGGTACAATGAACGGGCATCAGCCACAGGACCGTAACGCCCAACTCCTGCAGTTCCGGCAAACGGTCAAGGACGCCCTGAAAGTTTCCACCCGGCGAAAACGCCCGGGTATTCGTTTCATACAGCACGGCGGATTGAATCCACCAAGGCTTGGACATTCTTAGCTCAGGATACCCGGTAAGTTCGAAAAGCAGTCCGCGCAAGCGGCCACCGTCCATCCCTTAACGGAACTTTTACAACGTAAAGCCGGAACATCCTCCACGGTTTGGAGTTTGAATCGTCAGGAGTGCTCCGAATGACACGTAGAATATTGACGACCCTCGCCGCATCGGCCATTGCCATTTTCAGCCTGGCCGCGCAGCCCCCGGGCGGCGGCAGAGGTTTCGGTGGAGGAGGCGGCAGCCGCGGCGGCCTGGAATACCTCACCGGTTACCTCTCGCTGACCGACGCGCAGGTCGCCCAGGCGAAGACCATTTTCGATGCGGCCAAGACCGCTTCCGACACCCCGGCCGGCGCGATCACCGCCGCCCGTGAATCCCTAAAAACCGCGATCAAGGCCAACGCCACCGCAAACATCGACTCTCTCTCCGCGCAGATTGGAACCGCCGAAGGCCAGATCACCGCGATCAACGCCAAGGCTCAGGCGCAGTTTTACGCCATCCTCACCGCCGACCAGAAAACCAAGTACGACTCCCGTACCGCTGGTGGACCTCGCGGCGCGCGCGCACCCCGCTAACCGGATTTCTTCTTCACCGGCCGCGTGTTTTCGCCCTCCGGCGGACACGCGGCTTTTTCGTTTTCCGATGGTAAACTTGACTCGAAATGACCAAAGTCGAGTTGAAATACGATCTGGTTCGCAAGCTCGAAGACGCTGATGCCGACGCTGTCGCCCGCGTTCACGGCTTCTACGGCATTCAAAAGGTAGACATCGCCCCCGCGCTGGACAAGATCAACGTCGCTTACGACGCTTCCCGCCTTTCGCCCCGCGACGTCGAAGGCGCCCTGGTTCGCTACGGCGTACCGATCCGGAGAGCCTAACCGATGCGCGCCGCCGCCCGCCAACTCGCCCTGCTGTTTCCGGCCGCCGCCCTCATGGCCGTGGCCCAGGTGCAAATCACCCAGGAACCCGGCAAAATTCGCGTCGACATCGACGGCAAGCCCTTCACCGAGTTCTTCACCGCCGCCAATGGCGACGTGCCCAAGCCGTTTCTGCACCCCTTGCGTTCGGCCTCCGGCAAGATCGTCACCCGCCGCTGGCCGCAAGAACAGAACACCGGCGAGGAAACGGACCACCCGCATCATCGCGGCGTCTTCGTCGGCCACGATCACGTCAACGGCGTCAACTTCTGGGCCAACGAACCCAAGGGCCGCGCCGATAACCTGGGCATCTTTACTTTGAAGGAAGTCTCGCAAGCCAAAGGCGGCAAGAGGTCCGGCGTCGTCGTCGCTTCCTTCGATTGGAAGGACCCCAAGGGCAAGGTCATCCTCACCGAAAAGCGCACCATGACCTTCTACGCCGGTGGACCGGAACGCATCGTCGACTTCGACTTCCTGTTCCTGCCGAACGGCAAGGTCACCATCGGCGATTCCAAGGAAGGCTTCTTCGCCGTTCGCGTCGCCAAAGGCCTCCAGGAATTGAAGAGCGTGGGCCGCATGGTCAGCAACACGGGCGCCGAAACCGAAAAGAACATCTGGGGCAAACCCTTTAACTGGGTCGACTTCCAAGGCGAGATCGACGGCGAAAAGCTCGGCCTGGCCATCTTCGACCATCCAGATAACCTGCGTCATCCGCAGCGCTGGCACGCCCGCGCCTATGGTCTGTTCGCGGTCAATCCGTTCGGACTTTCGGTGTTCACCGGCGACAAGTCCCAAAGCGCGGAATACGTCATCGAACCCGACAAGACCCTGCGTCTTCGTTACCGCATCGTCATCCACCCCGGCGACGCCCAATCCGGCAAGGTCGCCGAACTTTACGAAAAATACGTGAGCACCAGGAAATGAAGAAATCCGTGTTGATTTTCGCGATGACAGCCGTCATCGTCACTGTCTTGGGCAGTTGGCTCAGCGCGCAGCCCGCCTCCACCGGCGACCCGCTCATCGAAGGCTACCGGCTTGTCGAAGTGTCGTCTGTTGCCGACGCCATGGAGCAGCTTTACGCTCAAAAAGCGTACATGAAACACGACATGCGTCCCAATTTCATGACCAAGTTCGCCGGTCCCGCCGTCACGGTGCAATTGAAGAAGGAAGAGCACAAGGAAGGCGGCAAGGCGTCCGAAGGCATGCTGGATGCCATCGACAAAGCGCCGGCCGGATCCGTCTACGTGATGGCAATCGAGAACAACGAAGACATCGCCGGAATGGGCGGCATCATGGGTACGGCCATGAAGTACCGCGGCCTCGCCGGAGCGGTGATCGACGGCCCGGTTCGCGACATCCCGCAACTTCGCAAGCTGCAATTTCCGGTGTTTTCGCGCGGCGTCTCTCCCGGCACCTCGGTCAACCATTACCGCTTTGGGGGCATGAACATTCCCGTCGAAGTCGCGGGCGTCAAGGTCAACCCCGGCGACATGGTGGTGGCGGACGAAGACGGCGTCGTGGTGGTTCCCAAAGACAAAGCCGCCGCGGTGCTAAAAAAAGCGCAGGAACTCGACGACACCGAACACAAGATGTACCCGTTTGTCGAAAAATTCAAAAGCGTGAAGGAAGCCGTTGAAAAGTTCGGCCGAATCTAGGCGGCACATCCGCCAGATTCTGGACGCGGCCATCGTGGCGGCGGACCCGGCGCGCGCCATCCGACCTTATTTGCGCCCGTTCGCCAAGCGGCGCGTGATCGTGCTCGGCGCGGGCAAGGCAACCGCGCAGATGGCCCTAGCCGTCGAAGAGATGATCCCGAACTGTTCGGGCCTCATCAACGTCAAGTACGGCCACACCGCGCCGTTGAAGCGCATCGAGATCAATGAATGCGCGCATCCTGTACCCGATGAAGCCGGCCTCAAGGGCGCGCAACGCATCGCGGACCTCGCCCGTGGGGCGGGTAAAGACGATCTGATTCTCTGCCTGATTTCCGGCGGCGCTTCGGCATTGTTGCCGCTCCCGGTTCCGGGACTCAGCCTCGCCGCCAAGCAGGACATCACAAAACAGCTTTTGCAACGCGGCGCCGACATCCAGGAGATGAACGCCGTCCGCCGCCATTTGTCGCAAATCAAGGGCGGCCAACTCGCCAAACTCGTCTATCCCGCGCAGGTCGTGACGCTGATCCTGTCCGACGTCATCGGCGACGATCTCAACACCATCGGCTCCGGGCCCACAGCGCCTGATCCGTCCACGGTGGCCGATGCGCAAGCGGTTCTCGACAAGTATAAGATTCAGGTTCCGGTGGCTTTGATCGAGACTCCCAAGCCGCGCGACAAGGTCTTCCGCAACGTCCAAAACATCGTCGCCGGAAGCAACCGCCTGGCCATCGACGCGGCTCGCAAGGCTGCCCGCAAACTCGATTACCGCACGATGGTCCTGTCATCGTTGATCGAGGGCGAGACGCGCGAGATCGCAAAGATGCACGCCGCGATCGCAAAGGAAGTGGTCGCCACAGGACAGCCGTTGAAGCCTCCCTGCTGCATCATTTCAGGAGGCGAGACGACGGTGACGATACAAGGCCAAGGGCTGGGGGGCCGAAATCAGGAGTTCGCGATGGCGGCCGCCATCGAGATCGCTGGAACCGAAGGAATCACGATCGCAAGCGCGGGTACCGACGGCACCGACGGACCTACGGATGCGGCCGGAGCCCAAGCCGACGGAGCGACCCTCGCCAGGGGCCAAAAGCTAGGCCTCGATGCAAAAGCCTACCTGTCGAACAACGATTCCTATCATTTCTTCCAGCCGCTAAAAGACCTCATCATGACCGGCCCCACGGGTACGAACGTGATGGACTTGCGCGTTATGTTGATCCGCTAAGACTTGAGTTCAATCCCAAAGAGCGCAATTCGCTTCCCCGATTTCTGTGTCAGAGATCGGGCAGGAATCGAAGGGAAGATCACGAGTTCGGCGCAGAACTTCAACGGCAAATGCCTGGCGATCTCCAGGCGCCAACGCCTCGAAAGCCTCCAATAGTTCAATTGCAGTCCTGCTCATAATTCAAGATAGCTGGTTTGTCTAAGGCTCCCGCACCGCCCGGAACCCCACCATCCGGAACGACTGGAACGACGGCCACGCGCCCGATCTCGCGTACGACCGTAGATCCTGCCCTTCAAAGAAGAACGCTCCACCACGCAACACGCGATAGGCGCCCCTCGCCGGACCCTTCGGATTCTTCTTGGGCGAATTCTCGTAGTAATCCCGCTGGTACCAGTCTGAGCACCATTCCAAAACGTTGCCCGCCATATCCATCGCCCCATATGGCGACGCTCCGGCCGGATACGAACCCACAGGCTTCCCGGTATCGAACTGCTGATCGCCGACATAGTTGGCTCGCGTGCGGTCAATCGTGTTTCCCCACGGAAACCGCCGCTGATCCGTGCCCCGTGCCGCCTTTTCCCACTCGGCTTCCGTAGGCAGCCGGTACCGCTTGCCAGTCTTCTCGCTCAGCCAGTTGCAGTACGCCGTAGCCGCATCCCAATTGACGCCCAGCACTGGGTACGTGTCGCTATCCGGCGTACCTCCACCGTGATTGTTCGCTTGCGTCCAGTACGGAATCTGATCCTTCGGCATCACCCGGCCATTGGGCCAGAACTTCACGTTGTCGTATCCCGGATCGTCACGGAACTTCCGCCAATCACCGTTGGTAACCTCGAACTTGCCGATGTAAAACGC
>JAFDVT010000520.1 GCA_018268875.1 Acidobacteriota bacterium | reverse complement strand
TAGAGGTACAACTCGCCTCCGATTTGTATGACATACGGGTCCGCGACGCCGCGCTCGTCCCAACTGCCGCGAGGTCCCGGGGCCAGGACCGGCGCCTTTTCCTTGCTCCATGACAGACCGTCCGAGGATCGCGCCAGGCCTATGGATGGGACCGGGCGGCCTCCCTGGTACCAGTAGGAGAGTCTTTGCGGGCTGTCGGCAAGCACGGCGCCGTTCGCCGCGATGTAGGTTCCTTCCCACGAAGCCGGGTCCGGCGACAGGACCTTGCCCTTCCGCTGCCAGGAGAGGCCGTCGGCGGATTGCGCGACGCCTGTGTGCCAGGTCTTGCCGTCAAAGCCGGAGTAAAGGTTCCAGTAAGCATCGCGCCAGTGGACCACCGATGGATTCAGGACGTCGACAGAGTCCCAAGCGCCCGAAGGTCCGCGGGTAAGCAGCGGCGAAGCCGGGGATTCCGTCCAGGTCCACGTCGTCGCCGCGTGACCTTGCTGCTGAACGGGCAGGGTGAAGCGTTTCGAAGGATTGCAGGCAGTGGCGCACAGCAGCAACAGCAACGGCGCGATTGGACGAAAGAGCACTGCTTCCCAGTTTACTGGCCGAGGACCTCGCTTACCTTGCGCAACAGCGAGTTCAGCGTGAACGGTTTCTGCAGAAGTTGGGAGCCCGGCGGGTATTGCCCGGTCTCGACCAGCGTCTCGTCCGTGAAGCCGGAGACGTACAGGACTTTGAGACCCGGGTACAGCGCGGCGGCCTTCTCCGCCAGTTCGCGACCGGTAACTTCCGGCATCATGACGTCGGTGAGCAGCAGGTCCACGGACTGCGTTTCGAGGATCTTCAAAGCCTCCGGACCGCCGCCCGCCTCGAAGACGGTGTAACCCTGGCGGAGCAGGATTTTGCGCATCAGCGTGCGGATGCCGGTTTCATCGTCGACGACGAGGATTCGCCGGGGTTCCTTGCTCACAACGGGAACGGAAACAGGCTTCGGTGGCACCGGGGCGCGCTTCAACAAGATACGGACGACGCGGTTGCCGGGGGAGGCCCAGCAGGAACCGCCCCAGCTTTCGACGTCGCGGTAGGCTTTGGCGAGTTCCGGACGAAGGTGCGGCGATTCGAACAACGGGCGTTTTAAAGACTCACCAGCGGCGCATTCGATGCGCACCAGAACATAGGGCCCGGGTTCGACCGGTTGCTGTTGTGTTCCAAGCGTGAGATCCCGGACGTTGAGTTCGCCGGTGCGGATGGTGACGGGAGCGCCTTCCATCGCGTTGACGATCGCCTGGACCAACGCTTGAAATACGGCGGCATCGCCCAGAGCGGCGAGGTCGGCAGGGGTATCCCCCGCATGTTCGCCGAGGGCGGCGGCAACAGGGAAAGGCGAAAGAACACCAGAAGCGGCAGGCTTGCGAGCGAACTCCTGTAGACCGGCGGCCATCTGCGCGATGCGCTGCGCAGCATCCATGACCTGGGTCATGTCACCACGATGAGGATCGCTTTCGGCCATTGCGGCCAGCACCTCTTCACCGTAACCGTTGACGATCATCAGCGGGTTATTCAGGTCGTGGGCGGCGCGCCCGCTGAAACCGGCCAGAGCCTCGACCCGCTGGGTTTGCAGGAGGTGTTCGTCCATGGCGCGACGGCCGGTGACGTCGGTGAGAACGCCGTGGAGGACGCCGTCCTGGAAACGGACGGTTTCGCGGAACCAGCGGGGGCGGCCGGCGAGGCGAAATTCGGCCGAGTACACGCCTCCCGACGCGTCTTCGATGGCACGCGTGTAGTTGGCGCGAACGGCTTCGCGGTCGGCTGCCTCGATGCGGTCGTAAAACTTCCAGTCTGCGATGGGAACGCCGGTGACGGCTTCCGCGGACGAAGAAATAAACGTGAAGTCCAGCGACGGAACAGAGGCAGTCCAGACGACAGCGGGGACGGCGCCGGGAAGCTTGCCGAACGGTGCCTCGTCCGGGACGTCCTCGATAATCACCAAGGCATCCACGGCATCCTCGTCCCAGTTGCGATGCTGCTGGAGCGTTACGCGAACCCGTTTGCCGGCCTCGGTTTCAAAGAGCATCGGCTCGGGGATGGCAGCGGTTTCGTACATCGCCTGGATGCTTTGGGCGAGCGGCGGCGCGGGAATCAGGTCCGTAATACGCTTGTTGTTGAGGTCGCCGGAGCCAACGCCGTAGACGGCCCGAAAGGCGCGGTTTGCCGAGACGACAGCGAGGGAACGATTGAGGATCGCCACAGGAACGGGCAGATTGGTGACGATTTCCTGCCAATAGCGACGCTCGGTTTCGACCAACGCCAACAGCCGTGCGACTTCTCTCGATTTCCACTGTTCGTCGGGCAGGACCATCGGCATTGTACGGGTAGTTTGAGTTTTGGACCGCGACGCGGGAAGGTACTACGCGGTTAGTCGGTTCTGGTACCCGGCTGGAACCTTGCGGCGGGCGCGGAACTTTTTTGAAATGCCCGGTGTCCAAAATGTCAGCTAGAATCGGATCGGGGGCAGTATGGGAACCCGGTCAAACCAGGTGGTACTGCCATGGCAGAAGCTGCTGTGAGACTTGAAGTCATACCAACGACGGAGACTTCGGCGCCCAACGCGGATTTCGCACCCGCGGCGCCGACGATGCCAACGCGCGCAGACCTGGCGCTGGTGGCCGCTCTGCAAGCCGGGTCGGAAACGGCCTACGAACAACTGATCGACCAATACCAGCAGCCCGTGTACAACCTGGTGTACCGGTTGTTGTCCGATCCGGGCGACGCTTGCGACGTGGTGCAGGAAGTCTTCTTGAAGATTTTCCGCAACATCGGCAATTTCCGGTCGCAGAGCAGCCTGAAAACCTGGGTTTACCGCATTGCTTTGAACGAAGCGAATAACCGCCGGCGGTGGTTTTCGCGTCACAAGAAGCATGAAGTGGATCTGGACCGGGACGACGATCACGCGCGGTCGCTGCAGGAAACGATCCAGGACGGTGGATTTTCGCCGTTCGACCTGATGCTCGGCACCGAGACGCAGGAAAAGATCGAGGAAGCCCTGCAGAAGTTGAGCCCGAGCTTTCGGGATGCGGTGGTTCTGCGCGATATCGAGGAATTGAGCTACGACGAAATTGCGGAAATTCTGAACATCAACATGGGAACAGTGAAGTCCCGGATCCTGCGCGGGAGGGAAGCGTTGCGCAAGCAACTGAGGCAGGAAGGGGACGTCACAACAACAACGCTGGCAACGGGTACGGCGGCAACAGGATCGCGACGTGACCAACTTTGCCCGTCGGTGGGTCCGGCGGCCGGTACGGGTTCTTCAGGGGATTGAACGATGGATGAGAAGCAATTGCAGAACGCCCTTCGGCATATGCCAAAACGGTTGCCGCCGGCGCGGCTGACCGCGAACCTGAAAGTAATCGCGTCGCGCGAACGGCTGCGGACGCTTGGCGAAGAAGTAACGTGGCGGGACCGCTTACGCATGTCCTTCCGCGAATTGATGCGTCCGATCGCCGTTCCCGCATGCGGCGGATTGGCGTCCGCTATCGTGATTTTCAGTTCGTTGATGCCTTCGCTTGCAATGCCGATTCCGGCGGTGCAGAACGATGTCCGGCTGGCCTTGACCACCGAGCCTTCGGTGAAATATTTCATGCCGATCGGGATTTCGGAAAGCGAACTGGTAGTGGATCTGATGGTCGACGGATCGGGCCGTATGGTGGACTATTCGATTGTCAGCGGCGGCGCGATGCTGAAAGACATGCACATGCGGCGGCAGTTGGAAAATACGCTGTTGTTTACCGAGTTCACGCCGGCGACCAAGTTTGGCGGTCCGGCGGCGGGACGCGTGCGGCTGTACATTTCCAGCAGCCAGATCAACATCCGCGGCTAGAGTTTTCTTAGAACGCAAGAAGGCCGGAAGTCACCCCTTGGTGGAGTGGCTTCCGGCCTTTGCGTTTTTCCTAGCGATTGGCGTTGGCGGGGATGTCGAGGAGTTCGATCTCGAAGATCAAGGTCGCGCCGCCGGGGATTTGCGGTGGGCTGCCACGATCACCATAAGCGAGGTCGGACGGGCAGATCAGCTTGGCTTTGCCACCCACTTTCATGAGTTGCACGCCTTCGGTCCAGCCTTTGATCACCTGGTTCAGCGGGAACTCGGCGGGTTCGTTGCGCTTGTAGGAGCTATCGAACTCCGTACCGTCGGTGAGGGTTCCGCGGTAGTGGACGCGAACGGTGTCGGTGGCCTTGGGGGAGGCTCCGGTGCCGGGGGTGAGTTCCTGGTAGATGAGTCCGCTGGCGGTTTTGACGGCGTTGGGGAAAGCGGCGGCCTTTTCGAGATACGCGAGGGAGGCGGCCTTTTCCTTTTCGGCAAGGCGCGTCTGGCGGGCCTGGGCGAGCGGCTGAATCTTGGGTCCCCATTCGTCAATCGGAACAGCGGGTTTGTCGGCGGCGGCGTCGCTCAGGGCTTGCTTGACGATTTCGACTTCGGCGGGCGAGAGGTCGAATGGTTTCAGCGAGCGGGCGATGCTGAGGCCGAGGGCGTATATAGTCTTGTCGTTATCAGTCTGCAAAGAGGCTGCTCCAATCGGTGGTTTTGGTTTTGCGGGTGTTACCGCTTTTTTGGCAGGTGCGGGAGGTTTGGCCGCCGCCGGACGAGGGGCCGTGGCGGGCTTTGCCGGAGCCGCGGCAACGGGCTTGGGCTTAGCGGCGGGCGGCGCTGGGGCTTTGGGTTGCGCGTGGACAACAGCCACCATTCCGGCGAAGGTTGCGAGAAACAGAACAGAACGCATCTGCAATGAGGGTAACGCGGCGCGGCGCTACTTCCGCAGATAGGCGTCGTCGCCGTCGATCCAATCCTGGCGAAACGGCGTAAAGAGGTCGAGTCCGGCGCTGTCTTCGAGAGCTTCCACGCTGTGGGGAACGCCAGGCGGAATTTCGAGCACTTCGCCGGCGGAAATGATGTGGTCCCGGCCCTGTGCGCGAAAGATCAGCTTTCCGGTTTCGAGGTAGCAGACCTGTTCGTTGGGGTGGCTGTGTTCGGGTACGATGGCGCCTTTGGCGAGAAAAACGCGGGCGACGGTCATGCCGCCGGAATGGATCACCTGGCGGGCAAAAGTGGGGTTCAACTGCTCGCGCGGGATCGCGCTCCATTGATGCAGCTTCATGGGGTCTATCATACTGGTAACGTGCCTGTACTGGTGAACGGTGAGAGGATCGAAGATCAGACGATTCGGGAAGAAGCGCGCGCGATCCGGCCCAAGCTGACGGAAGCGATGGCTGGCGAGGATCCGCGGACGGTGGAGGCTCGCGTCAAGCAATGGGCGCGCGAGAATGTCATCGAACGCGTGGTGCTGCAGCAGGCGGCGTGGGGCGATCCCGAGCCGGTTCCCGCTGAAGCAGTGGAAGGTGAGATGGCGGACATCCGGCCGGAAAACGGCGGCTGCATCGCGCCAGGCACCGAGGAACAGACGCGCAAGGAAATCGAACTGCGGTTCCGCATCGACCGGCTGTTCGACCGCGCATGTGCGAATCTGTCGGAACCTCGCAACAAGGACATCACGGAGTTTTACCGCAAGCATCGCGAACAGTTCGTGCTGCCGGCCTCGGTGCATGCCGCGCATGTCGTGAAGAACATCGAAAAGCCCGAAGATGAGGCGGCGGCCCGCGAGGCGATCGAGGCGGCGTACGCCGAAATCCAGGCAGGCGGCGATTTTGCGGCGATTGCCGATCGCGTCTCGGATTGCCCGGGCAACGGCGGGAACCTGGGCTGGTTCCCGATGGGCGAGATGGTGGACGACTTCGAGGCGGTGGTGTTCCGGATGCAAGCGGGCGAGATTTCGCCGGTATTCCGGACGCCGTTCGGATTCCATGTCGCGAAGGTGATCGACAAACGGGAGCCCGGTCCGGCGTCGCTCGAGGATGTACGCGACCGGATCGCCGAGGCGATTACGCAAGAGAAGCGGCAAAAGCTGATTGAACAGTACCTGGACAAGCTGATTTCGAGCGCCAAGATCGAGGAAGTCGCCGAGTAATGAATCCCTGCTGTGTGCCGAGCAAATCCCGATTGGTGACGTTGGGCGAATCGGTTCGCGCGGCGGAGACACGAGCGCGCGCGACAGGCGGCTCCACGGACGGGATGGTGCGCTTGGACGGCGGCAAGTTCCTGATGGGCACTGACTATCCGCTGGGATTCCCGCAGGACGGCGAAGGCCCGGTGCGCGAGGTGACCGTCGACGGCTTCTATATCGACAAGCATCCGGTAACGAACGAACAGTTCGCGGAATTTGTGTCGAAGACCGGGTATGTCAGCGAGGCGGAGCGGTTCGGATGGTCGTTCGTATTTCAAGGTCATGTCGCTGGGCGTCCGGAGTTGGTGGACGCGCGCGTGCCCAATGTTCGCTGGTGGTGCAAGGTAAACGGGTCGCAATGGCGGATGCCGGAAGGCCCGGATACGTCGGTCGCATCGCGCGGTACGACGCCGGTGGTGCAGGTGTCGTGGAACGACGCGGCGGCGTACGCAAAGTGGGCGGGCAAGCGGTTGCCGACCGAAGCCGAATGGGAGTACGCGGCTCGTGGTGGCGCGGAACAGAAGCTGTTTCCCTGGGGCGATGAATTGACGCCGGGCGGCAAGCATCTGTGCAACGTGTGGCAGGGGCGGTTCCCCGAAGAGGATTCCGCCGAGGACGGTTACAGCGCAGCGTGCCCCGTGGACGCGTTTCCAGCCAATGGTTACGGGCTGTTTTCCGTAGCGGGCAATACGTGGGAATGGTGCGCGGACTGGTTCCATCCGACACATCATGTGATCGCGTCGAAGGTGAATCCACAAGGTCCTGGAGTGGGGACAGCGCGAGTGATGAAGGGCGGTTCGTACCTGTGCCACGCGTCGTACTGCAACCGGTATCGTGTGGCGGCGCGGACGTCGAACACGCCGGATTCCGCAACGACGAACATCAGCTTTCGCTGCGTAATGGACGCAGCCTAGCTTTGGTGCTGCTGCGCCGTAGCTTCCGCTTGCTTTTTGAGTTCGCTGAGCTTGGCTCCGGTGACGGCCAACGCGAAGAATCCCGTAATGAACAAGGGCAGCGTTACGACGCCCCATAAGACGAGCGAAAAGCGTTTCGAAAGCGCCTCGTCGTAGCCGAACATCGTGAGCGTGAGCGCGGTGATGGCCTGGAACGCGCCGAGGTTGCCAGGTGCCTGCGGGACCGCGGAGCTCAGGCGCAGCAGCACCATGGCAACGATCGCCATCGAGATGTTGACGCTTTCGAGCTCGTAGGCATGCATCATCGCCCAGATCGGGATGGCTTGCAGCAGCAGATACGGCAGGCTCATCAGTGCCGAATACGCTAGGTACTTCGAGAAACCGATGAGGTTGAGGTCTTCGATCAACACGCGAAGATGACGCTGCCAGCCGATGCTTGCAAGGTTGCGCAACGCCCAGTTCTTTTGGAGCATCGCGAGGAACAGCACGATGGCTCCGACGGCAACCACCACGGCAAGCACCATGCCGCCTTGTACAAACTGACGGGGAAGTTCGCGCACGAAGTGAGCCACGGTGAACATGCCGATGACGAGCCAGACGCCGTCGAAGATACGTTCGATGATGGCGGAGGCCACGATCACCGAGAAGGGCAAGTGGCTCCAGCGGGCTTGCAGATAGCAACGGATGGCCTCACCGGCGCGGAACGGGATGATCTCGTTGGCGAAAAGACCGACGTAGATCGCGCGGATGGACTTCATCACCGGGACATCGGCAACAGGGCGAAGCAGCAGGCTCCAGCGCCATCCCTGGAAGACATAGACGAGGATGTCGGCGAGTACGGCAACGCCTACCCAGCCCCAATGGAGGGTGCGGATTTCGTGCGGCAGTTCCCGAAGTTCGGAACCGGAAAGCACCCAGATGAGGCAGCCTAACGAGATCCCGATGGATACAACGAGCAGGCCGATTTTGCGCGCGTCCAAAATATCAGTTTAGCCTTCCACGTTTGATGTAGACGTCTATTCGTCGCGATGGACCGTGTCCGGACTGAAGGCCGGGAGACAAATCGCAATGTATTCGGCGCCTTCCGGCGTGCTGTAACGAATCCATTCATTTTTGGCGCAAAAGACGGATTGTCCGGCGGGTACGTCGATGACGCCATCCTTGTGTTCGACGCGCATGAAACCGCCGAGGACGATGGTGTATTCGTCGAACTCCGGCGTCTGGCCGGGTTCGGACCAGCCAGCGGGACTGCGCATATGCGCAACGCTAATGTCCGAATTGCCGGTATTCACGCGTCCAACGTGTTCATCGATGAGTTTTCCGCCGGGAACCGGGATGCGAGTGGGGGTCGCGATGAGCTTGGGCATTTGGGTTAATTGACGAGCGCGACGGCGAGTAGCAAGGCGCGTTGCGAACCTTTCCAGGAGTCCGTGATGTCAAACGATTCTTCGGGCGTATGCGCGCCTTCGCCGCGTCCGCCGCCGCCGATCGTGATGGCCGGGATGTTGAGGCTTTGCGGGTAGTTCGCGTCGGTGGAGCCTTCGCCCATTGACGATTCGAAGCCCAGCGCTTTCGATACGGAAAGGGCCGTCTGCACGAGCGGCGAGTTGACGGGCATTTCGCCGGCGGGACGGTTGCCGATCATTTTCAGGTCCACGGAGATCTTCCCTTTGTCCTTCCAACGCTTGTTTTCCTCGTTCAACGCCTGATAGATGGCGGACTTGAAACGTTCGTCGAGGTTGTTGAGCGACTTCGGGTCGCTGGAACGCATGTCGACTTCCGCCCAGGCTTCAAAGGCGATGGAGTTGACGGAAGTTCCGCCACCGACGCGGCCGACGTTGAACGTGGTTTTGGGATGGTCGGGCACGTCGAAATCCCCAATCTTGGCGATGGCGCGGCCGAGGGCGTGCATCGGGTTCGCGACGCCGAAGGAGCCGAAACTGTGGCCTCCGGGCCCTTTGTAGGCAAGACGGTAACGATAGCTTCCCACGCTAATACGAGTGATGCGCAGGCCGGCGCCATCGATGGAAATAAACGCATCCACCTTACCTTTGAGCGAATGGTTGAACAAATGTTTCACGCCCTTGAGATCGCCCAGGCCTTCTTCGCCGACGTTCGCGGTGAAGGTCAGCGTGCCGTTGGTTTCCACTTTGCCGGCGTTGAGGGAGCGGATCATGCTGATGAGGACGGCAAGGCCGCGGCAGTCGTCGCCGATGCCGGGTCCTGTGATGATGTTCCCGGTTTGCGAGGTCTTGAGGCCGACGAATTCTTCAAAAACAGTGTCCAGATGGGCGGCGACCAGCAGGTTGGGCCGCGCGCTCTTGCCGGGGCGTTCTCCGATGACATTGCCGGCCTCGTCGATGCGAACGTTTTTCAGGCCAAGAGATTCGAAGATCTTCTTGAACTCGGCACCCCGCTTTTGTTCTTTGTGAGAAGGCGCGGCGATTTCGCAGACACGGCGCTGTTCGGCAATGATTTCGGGCTCGATGCGCTTGGCATAGTCGAGCGCGGCCTTCATCTGCGGCGTGCGCGCGAGGGCGGCGGGATCGGCGGCGGCCGCGATCCAAAGGATAGAAGAGAGGGCGGTGGACACCATCTCTTCTATTATTAGTTGTCGGTGCTGTAGTTGATTTCCATGCGCTTGATGCGGCGCGTGGAAATGAAGACGACCGCGGCCGATAGCGCGAGCAGGCCGAGTACGGCGACGATCGGCGGCGCGTTATCGACGTTGACGGCGAGCAAGGCCACCGGTGGCGGCACGCCCTGCTGCATGGGGATTTCGACAGGGCAGAGCGATTTCAGGTAATAAATGACGCTGATCTGACGAAGGGCCGCCGGCAGGATGCCATTGATGGATTCCCAGATGAGCACGGTGGCGGCGGTGATCAGCGGGTTGCGGATCAGAATCCCGGCGGCAAGAAAGACGCTGCCGTAGCCGAGACAGGCGAGCGCAGTAACGCCGACGTAAGAAAGCAGATGCGAGAAGCCGTTGTTCTGCTGCAGATACGCATCGCGGTTGATCGGGTCGAAGTGCAGGACGAAGATCGTCCATTGCGCGATGGTGCTGAGGCAGAAGATGACGGTGGTGGCGACGAGACCCGCGAGGTACTTGCCGACGACGAGGACGTCGCGACGGATGGGCGCGAGGAAGTAATAGTGCAGGCTGCGGTCCAGGATCTCGCCGCGGAACAGGTTCATGAAGACGAACATGCATCCGAAAAAGATCGCCAGGCGAAGGTAGAAGAACTGGAAGATGCCGGCGAAAATCACCGTGTCTTCCTGCAGGTCGCAAGCGGCGTGCTCCGTGTTGAGGCGCTGAACGGCTCCATCGCGGAAGGTGATGTTGCGGGTGGTCGTGCCGTCGGAATAGGTCCAATACTTGAACTCCGTGCCGTTGCGGCGGGTGACAGTGCGCGAGCTCGCCGGATGGCCCAGGATGGCTTCCACCTCGGCCGTCGTCATGCCCTGCTTGATCGAAAGCAGCTTTTCCCGCGTGACGCCCGGGGATGCCTGCGCGTGCGTGTGCATACGCTCGGCCTTGTACCGCATCACCATCCAGTGGCCGCCCCATATCAGGACGGGGATGAGGGCGAGGAAGTAAATCCAAAGACCGCGCCGGGCAAAGAAGGATTTTTTGATTTCAAGCCGCAGGACGGCGCTGATCTGCTTAAGCCAGACCGGGTTCATGATTTGGAGCCTCCACCGCCACCGCCGTCGTCGATCAGATATTCGTACAGCGATTGCACGTCGTCATCGACGGGCGCGACGGTTTCGACCATGATGCCGTTCATCGCGATACGGTTCATCATCAGGTAAAACTCGTCGGCGTTGCGGGTCTTGATGAGCAAGCCTCCGCCGTCGCCGTGGACCTTGGCTTCGACGACGTTATTCGATTCAAAGATCCGCGAGGCGAGCGCTTGCGGGCGGTCGCAACGGATCAGCACCTGCATGGGATGTTCTTCGATTTCGCTGCGAACCCCCTTGATTTGGCCTTCCGCAACGATGTAACCGCTGGACATGAGGATGACCTGGTCCGAGATGATATCGACCTCGTGAAGGACGTGGCTCGAGATGATGACATGGCGTCCTTCGCCGGAAAACTCACGAAACAGCGCGATGGTTTCGGCGCGGACGAGCGGATCGAGTCCGTTGAGAGGTTCGTCGAGGATGAGCACTCGAGGATCGTGACTGATGGCCTGGGCGAGGCGGATGCGCTGGCGCATGCCTTTGGAATAGCCGGCGATTTTGCGAGACGCGGCCTCGCGAAGATTGACGCGGTCGATGGCACGCCAGGCGCGTTGTTCGCATTCGGCGTGATCCCAACCGAACAGGCGCAGGAACGAGTACACGAAGTCGTAGCCGGTGAAGCCTTTTGGATACGAGTCGAACTGGGTGCAGTAGCCGACGTTGCGGAAGAAGGTTTCCGGGTCTTCGGGCGTCATGCCGCAGACTTCGATAGAACCTCGCGTCGGCTGCAGCAAACCGGTGATGAGGTTCATCAACGTGGTTTTGCCCGAGCCGTTGGGTCCCACCAGGCTGGTGATGCCGGGCGGGATGGCGAGGTTGATTTTGTTGACGCCCAGCACTTCTCCGTAAAACTTGGAAACGTCGTTGAGTTGAATGAGGCTCTTTTCGATCGGCGGAGGCGCGGCCATTTACTTGATCACCTCGTAGGCGCGGATCTTCTTCCACAACAGCCACAGGCAGAAGCCGAGAGCGCAGAACTGTGCGACCCAGGCCTCCTCAATGCTGATGCCCTGCCCTTCGCTGTAATCCATAAATTCGCGGACACGGAAGAGTTCGAGCGAGATGCGGCCGCTGTTGGACGTGATGTCGAGCCACGAACCTTTGTCGGTGCGCATCACGGCGTTGATCGCGGCGGCGAGGCCCGTGCTCAGAAAGAAGACCAGCAACAGCAGCGCGCCGGCGACCACTTTCCACCGTACCCAGGCCGATAGCGCGAGGGCGAGCAGAGAGATGAGCAGAATCCACATGACGTTTGAGAGAAAGATCGCCGGAGCAATCCAGGAATACTTGGCGAACCAGCCTTCGGGGCCGACGCTCCATTGCAGGAGGAACAGCAGGAGGCCCGGGATCCAAGTGATGAACGAGAGCAAGAAGGCCACCACGCCTAGCTTGCCGGCGACGTACTCGGTTCGCGAAAAGGGGCGGCAAAAATACAGCGGTAGCGCGCTGTTCGAAAGATCCGGCGAGATGAGGCCGGGTCCGATAAAGGCCGTCAGGATGAACGCGAGAGAGCCTTGCACGCTGCTGAAGATGTAGAAGAACTTGCCGTCGATTTCGAGGCCTTTCAGGTTGCCCGCGCCTTCGATGAGGCTGGCGAGCATGCCGAGGTTGGCGTTGATGTACAGAAAGATGCCCGCGCCGATCGGATAGAAGAAACAGATGACGTAGAAGATGAGTAAGAAGCGCTGCTTGAAGAGCGATTCCCAGGCGTAGCGAGGCAGGATGAGGAAGCGCGACCATTCGGGGGTCTGCGCGCCTTCGTAGCCTTTGTATGTGCGTTTGTAGACGGCCATGGCTATTTCGCTTGCGGGGCTCCTTTAAATTCCATGGCCTTGAGAAAGATGTCTTCCAGCGTGTCGCGGCGGTAGCTCAGGCGGCGCAATTGCAGGTCGCGCTCGGCGGCAAGCTTGTAGATGTCGCGGATCTCGACGCCTGTGCCGAGCACCATTTTGACGCGGCCTCCGGCAAGGGCGGCGCATTCGCAACCCAGCGCTTCGGCGGCTTCGACAAACCCGTTCTGCACGCCGTAGGTTTCGAGTTCCAGGAAGCGGCGGTTGAGCTTGCGTTCGTCTTCGAGGTTCGCCGAATAGACCATCTGGCCTTGCTTCAGGATCATGACCTCTTCGCACGTGTCTTCGACGTCCTTCAGCAGGTGCGAACACAGGACGATGTGCATGTGGTTCGAATCCCGCATTTCCTTGATGAGTTTCAGCATGCGTTGGCGGGCGGGTGGATCGAGACCGTTGGTGGGTTCGTCCAAGACGACAAGCTTAGGTCCATGAACGATGGCCTGGGCAAGCTTGGCGAGTTGCTTCATGCCGAGCGAGTAGGTTCCGACCTGCCGGTAGCGAGCCTCGCCGAGGCCGACGTAAAACAGCGCCTCATGCGCGCGTTCCAGTGCTGCTTCGCGCGGAAGGCCTGATAATTCGGCCATCATACGCACAAACGACACCGCCGACATAGAGCCGATGAAGGTGTCGTTTTCGGGCATGTAACCGACCAGGCGGCGGATGTCCTTGGCGTGCGTACGGATGTCGTAACCGAGGATTTTGGCGGTGCCGGCGACGGGTGGATAGAAGCCGAGCAGCGTATTGATCATGGTCGACTTGCCGGCGCCGTTGGGGCCCAGCAAGCCGATGGTGCGCCCGGAAAGCGTGCCGGTGAGGCCCCGCAGGATGTCGCGATTGCCAAGCCTCACCGACAGGTTTTCGAGCTGAATCACAGGCGTCATTATTGTTTATTTGCCGATTTTTCCGGCTCCGTTCAGCATGTCGAGCATCCCGGGGCCTCCTTTGTCGAGACCGGCGAGCATACCGGCGTTGAGGCCGAAGAAGTCGCCGTGGGTGGCCGCTGTGATGCGCGTGGGCTCACCGTAGATCGCCACCATACCGGGGGCCATGCTGCTAACCGAATCGAGCCCCTTGCGGAACTCGTCCGTCCCGTAACCAGTGGACTTCAACTGCTCCGCCACAGGACCCAAGGCGCCGGCGACATTGTGATAAAAGATCGCCGAAAAGTTGGGGCTTGCGCCGTAGGGCAACTGCGAGCGAAACTTTTCCGACCGCGACAGCACGTAGCCGTTTTGACGGTTCTTGATGGCGGTTACGAGCAGCGCGCGGTTGGCTCCGGCAAGCAGATAGTTGTCGACGTAAGTGTAGTGAATCGCGAACGGGAAACCTTCGGCGGTGATGGCGTAGAAGGTACGTCCATCGACCTCGCTGGTTTCGAGCTTCAGGCGGCCCTTGGTGTGTTCCTTGCTGAACAGCGTGACGAACTTGTCCACGGACTGCTGGAACTTTTGCGGCGAATTCATTTCGGCCGCAAGCTTCCAACTGAGCGACTGCAGGACGGGTCCGTCGGAGGCGAAGGCGAACTCCGAACCTAGCGCGTCGGCAAGGTCTTCGACGGGGTCGATGCCGGTTTTTTCCTTCATTTCCGCGATGTCGTCCTTCTTCGAACCGGCGAGCGTCAGCATCTCTTCGACCACCAGGCGCGGGCGCTTGGTGACAGCGGCAAAAGCGAGGCCGGCATCGGGCGAAACGAAGTCCAGCGAGGTTAGCGAGGACGGCTCCGCGAGCCAGGCCATGACGCCGTGGCGCTGTTCACTGAAGGTCAACGAGGCTACGTTTTGTGTTTTGCCGCCCACTTCTTTTCGTTCCAGGATCAGGTACTTTGCGTTGTCGACGCCCAAGTCCAGCGCGCCGCTCGTTTTCTGTACGCGATCGCGGACGATTTGTTCCATGTTTGCGCAGAACAACCAACCGGCGCCCGATTGATAGGCCTGGTCAATGCGGTCGCGGAAGGGCGACGAGGTACTGACGCCTCCCTGATCGATGGCGGCCATGACGTTGTGTAGTTCCTGCGCGTCCTTGCCGAAAATCAAAGTGTTTTTGTGGATTTCGAAGATCGAACCGCGAACCGCTCCGGCGGGCTTCGAGCCCTTGGCATGCTGTGCGATCTTTTCCTCGATGAACTGCGTGAGGCCTTCGCGCTTCACTTCGGCGAGAGCGACGGGGGCCTTGTGGGCGCCATCGAGCATCAGGACCACCTCAGGCCCGAGGTAGCTGGCGAATTGCTGGATTTCGCGAATGATGTCATCCGTGGCGGCGCGTGACTTTTCATTCGTGGCCTGTTCCCAGGACTTCCGCAGCGACGGACTTTCGAGCAACTGCCGGTCAAACACCTTCTTGGCTTCGGCGAGCGTATCGCCCAGGTTCGGGATCGCAACGTAGACAAGCGTATCCGGCTTGACGTAGCGGGAAAGCGGCGACGAATAGCGCAGGCCGGGGCCGGGGATCGCGTCGATCTTCTGCGAGAGCGCGTTGAATTCGCCAAGCAGCGAAAGGTAGCGGGCGGAGTTCTCGCTCCAGGACACTTCGTCCTTGATGGCAACTTTGGCGAGCGAAGGGTCGGTGGTGGTCTGGTCGCCGGGCTTCAACATCTGCGAGCCGCCGGACGCGGGGTCCACCTGCACGCTGCCTTCGACAACCGAGACGCGGGAACCTTTGACACCGCGGTTGACGCTGAAAATCGTGCCTTTGACGGAGACGAGCGCGTCGGGCGTCGACACCATGAGCTTGCCGCTACGCTGCTTGGCGGCCTGCACGATGATGTTGCCGCTGGTGAGGCGAATGGTCGTGCCGCTCCAACCTTTGGAGATCGAAATTTCGCTGCGTTCATTGACTTCGATGAGCGAACCGTCTTCGAGCTTGACGGTGGCGCGGGTGCCCATCGGCGTGCGGATGGACTCGGCTTCGGCGAGTTCCAAACCCTGGGCGACAGGGGCGGTTCCTTTGTAGAGAGCGCCGCCGCGAACGTCCTGAATGGAGGCGACGTTTCGGCCCTTGGAGCCACCGGGCAGCAGGTACTTCAGGATGCCCCAGCTGGAGGTTCCAACCGCGGCGAACATGCCGGCGGCGATGGCCCACTTCTGGAAATTACTGGCCTTTTTCGGTCGATTTACTTCAAATGGGACCACCTTGGGGCGGAGCCCACGGGTCTCGTCGAGGGCGCGGCGGCAGGCGCCGCATTCGCGGAGATGGTCCTGCACGAGCATGCGGCGGGCCTCGGGCAGAGTGCCGTCCGCATAGGAAGCGAGCAACGTCCGGAAGTCCGCGCAACCGGTGATGCGCGAAACTTCGGACGTGGCCGAAACGCCGTTGCCGAACAGTTGCTGGCGTACACGCGCGCCGGCGTCTTCCACCTGCGAGGCGGTGGGCTGGTCGTCGCGGAAGCTGTCGAGAATCTCGTCAAAATTCCTGTTCATGGCTACTTCAGTTCCTTTTGCAGCTTGGCTTTAATGCGGTGGAGAACGACGGCGACATGAATCTGCGACATGCCCATCATCTTGGCGATTTCCTGGTTGGTGTGGCCCTCGAAGTAACGCAGAGAAAACAGCAGCGCTTGGCGGTCGTCCAGCTTTGCGATGGCCTTGCGAAGTGAATCGCGCAGTTCGCGAAGCTCCGTGCAGGCGGGCGGCGAGGCCTCGTCGATCGGGACCGACGCGGCTTTTTGACGTTCGCGGATCAGGTCGATGGACGCGTTTACCGCTGCCCGCCTCAGGTAGCTTTCGGGCTGCTGCATTTCGCTTGTGTCCCGCTTCATCAGGCGTACAAAAACGGTTTGCATGACGTCTTCGGCATCGGAGGCATTGCCGGTGACGCGGAACGCGGTGCGGTAAACCATCGGATGGTACGTGTCGTAAAGCATGGCAAACGCTTGCTGTTGTTGCGGAATCGGCGGGCTCACGGGAAGGAGTTCCTGATTTTCAATCGCCAACACTTTCGTCTCCTGTTCGCCGGGCTGTCAATTTACCGGTTCGATAGGAAGACGGAGGGCAGGTCTCATTATTACAACGCTTATGGCTGTTCTCGAAGTTCCCGCAAAGGCAGTACGCGGTCGCTCCGTTTTCGCGAGGTGCGTTCGGGTTCGTAGGGGCCGCAGACGAGGCGGTAATCGCAATGGTCGCAGGCATCGGGCTTGGGGTAGGCCGGCAGAAAGCCTTCTTCCACAGCCTTGTCGATGGCCTGCAGAACCGTATGCAGGGCGTCTTCCGAATTGGGCGTGATCGGAATGGTGACGTCTTTATAGTCGCCTTTGCGAGTGCAGAAATAGAGGCGTCCGGATTCGATGTGGGCACCTTTCAACAACTGTTTGGCGACGGTGGAATACAGGATGGGTTGCAGGACGCTGCCTCCGGCGGTGAAGACCGGGCGGCGTTGCGGAAAGGCGCCGGTCTTGTGGTCCGTGATGCGGAT
>JAFDVT010000051.1 GCA_018268875.1 Acidobacteriota bacterium | reverse complement strand
GGTTCGACCCGTCACGCTGTTCCGGCGACACCTGCGGCGCGTACACGCTCTCGGGTACACGGTTGTCGATCCGCTGGGACAACGGGCGAATCGATGAATTGGCGTACGAAAGCGTCCCCGGCGAAGGGATTCGCCTCGACGGAACGCTGTATCGCGCGGCGAGTCCAGTAGCGGCGGCGACTCTCACCGGCACCTGGGGCGCAGCGGGACAGACTGGCGTCGCTTCCACGAATGTTTACCGCTTTGCCGCCGACGGTACGTTCACCTTCGGTACGGCCAGCCAGAACGGCTTGGGCGGCAGGTTCACCGCGCGAGGCCTGACCCTGATTCTGAACTATTCCGACGGCGACGTCCGCACGCGAACCCTGTTTGCCGCCAGTCCGTCGATGATCTGCATCGACGGCGAGATCTTTGGACGCAGGTAGCGTATTTGCCGCCCTTTCCGGACCGCTGGAAGCGCAAAAAATCCTTTGATATTTCTTTGAGACATTCTTGAGGATTCGCTGGCGCCTTTCGACGTAAAGTTCTATTCATGAACTTCACGCGTTTGCTGACCTCCGCCGCGTTGACGGCGGCCATGTGTTTCGCACAATCGGATCTCGCACTGCCTCACATCGCTGGTACGGTATTTTCCGCCGCCGGTGCCGCGCCGGACGACATTCGCAAAACCGTTGACGATTTCCGCCTGGTGACCGGCGCCGCCGTGAACGCTCCGGGATCGCCGGGTGCCGCCGAAAACCGCCGTGATATCAATTGGGACGGTGTACCGGACGCTGTTTCGGCGCCGGGTGCTCTGCCTCCCGACTTTTTCAACAAAAATTCCGCCCGCGGCGTCGTATTCTCCAGCCAGGAAAAAGGCTGGGTGGGCTTTCAGGTGAGCGGAAAAGCCGGCGTCACCGATGTTCGCTTCGACAACTTCCTCTACGGCTATTCGGACATCTTCAAAACGTTCTCCGCCGAACGGCTGTTTTCCTCGACGGGTTCCCATGTGTACGACGTGGACTTCTTCGTGCCCGGCACGCAGGACCGCGGTTCGGTACATTCCTTTGGCGCGGTCTTCACCAACGTCGCAATCCCAACCACCAGTTCCATTGAATACTTCACGGCCGACGGCGTATCGCTCGGCAAGTACTACGTCCGGGTGGCCGCTCGCGGGCTGTCGTTCCTGGGCGTCAGCTTCCCCGGCCGGGTGATCGCCAAGGTTCGCATCACGCCCGGTACCGATTCGCTGGGCGTTGCCGACAACCCCGGCGGCGGCGTGAACATCGTGGTTCTGGACGACTTCCTGTACAGCGAACCGGTGAAAAAGTAGCCGGTTCGCCCAACGCAGGCTCGGCTCCGGGTTTCCTCAGATTTTTGTTTGTTGCTGACGCAGGGCGTTTTTGGGCTGCCTTTTCCCGCTGGTCCCGGAAAAAGCGCATTGGCCTGCCCCGCGTTCCTCCTGAGGCAAACCCGGGCCGTTTTGTTTTCTTAGGCCGCCTGTTTTTGTTGCTGTTTGGCTTTTTCGCACTCTTCGCAGAACGGTATGCCGGTTTCGGCCGCTTTCTGCAAGGTGGCCGCCTGCGCTTCCTCGTCGTGGGCCGCGGGGAAGTTCGACTCCGGGGGCGGGTCGGGCGCTTTGTTCAGCGCCGCCAGCGCTTTTTCGCATTCCTCGCAGAACGGAACCCCGGATTCCGCGGCATCCGTGAGGGCGGCGGCCTGTTTGTCCTCGTCGCTATTTTCCGGCAGGAGGCTGGGCACGGGAGGCTCGGCGGGGGCAGCCGCCGCAGCCGACATCGCGGCGGCAAGCTTCGCGCATTCCTCGCAAAATGCGGCGCCGCTGGACGCGGCGTCGGTCAAGGTTTGCGCCTGCTTCACGTCGTCGTTATCGGGGGGTAACGGATCTTCCAGCGGTTCCGGAGGCGGCAACGGCCGGGACGCGCGGCGAGCCTTTTCGCATTCCTCGCAAAACGGTTCGGCGTTCGACGCGGCTTCGAGCAGCGTTTCCGCCTGAGCGTCCCCGTCGTGGTTGCCCGCAAACGTGTCGCTTTCCGTAGCCGGCGCGAACTCGGTGGCCCTTCTTGGGGCGGCCGGCGTGGCCGTATCCACACTTCGCACGCCACCTTCGGCGGGAGTCCAGCGCTTGATCACCAAAAGGCGCCGGCGAACCATCAGGTCCGCCATCTTCGCAATCAGTTCCTCGAAGCGCCAACGGAAGGTCTGGCCCGGAAAGCGTTCACTGAGCAGCATCCGGAATTCGTGGGGTTGCTGCAACGTCCGTAGAAATTGCGTCGCCTGCTGCGGCGAACCAAAGCCAACCTCCGAGATCCGATGCTGTCCGGCCAGACGGCACGGCGGCGGCGTGCCTCCGTCGGACCAATAAAACGCGTACTCAAAGTATTGGTGCGAGATCAGCATCAGACTTCAGCCGGCTGCTCCTCCTGCTCGGCGAGGCTGGCGAGGTATTTCACGCTGGCCTGCCGGAGTTCCTGCATACGGTGCGCGGAGGTCCACAAAAACGGATCCTCCAGGATGGACTTCGCCCAGGCGTGCTCTTCCTGTTCCCAAAACGATTGGCCGAACACCATCTGCAGGGCGGCAAAACCAAGGTAATGCGCCGGTTCGAAGCCAAAGGCGCAAGCCTTGACGATGGAGTCTTCCGCGATTTCCTGCAGTACCCGTGGACCCAGCGCTTCGCATTGTTCCGAAAACAGCTTTTGCAGGCCGCCTTCCAGTGCATGGAGCGTGGTGACTTCGCGCATGGCGCGCATCTGAGCATCGCGAATCTGCAATATGGACATCGCTCGTTGAAGTACGCGCCGTTACGGCGTGGAACCTGTCATCTCACCAACGCAGGGGTCGACTCCGCCAACTGGCGCCGCTTGCCCGCGTCGAAATGTTCCAGCCACGTTTCGAACTCGGGCGCCGGCCGCAAGCCCAGAACCTGCCGGATGTACAGCGCATCGTGAAACGACGTGCTCTGGTAGTGCAACATGATATCGTCCGCGCCCGGCACTCCCATAATGTAGTTGCATCCGGCGACCCCCAGCAAGGTCAACAACGCGTCCATGTCGTCCTGATCGGCTTCCGCATGGTTGGTGTAACAGATGTCGCAACCGATGGGCACGCCGAGCAGCTTGCCGCAGAAATGATCCTCAAGCCCGGCGCGTGTGATCTGCTTGCCGTCGTACAGGTATTCGGGTCCGATAAAGCCAACCACGGTGTTGACGAGCAGCGGTTGGTACCGCCGGGCGACCGCGTAGGCGCGCGCCTCGAGCGTCTGCTGGTCCACGCCGTGGTGCGCATTGGCCGATAGCGCGCTGCCCTGCCCCGTTTCGAAATACATCACGTTTTCGCCCCGCCCCAAGGATTTTGCCGCGTCCCAAGCCTCATCGAGCAGTTGGAGGTTCACGCCGAAGGACCGGTTGGCCGCCTCGGTTCCGGCAATCGACTGGAAGACGAGGTCCACCGGCGCGCCTCGCTGGATGGCCTCCATCTGCGTGGTGACATGCGCGAGCACACAGCTTTGGGTCGGAATCGCAAAGCGCTGGCGAACCCGGTCGATCATTTGCAGCAACCCGATGACGGTTTGGACATTGTCGGTGGCGGGGTTGATGCCGATGCAGGCATCACCGCTCGAAAGCAGCAGTCCGTCGATGATCGAGGCGGCGATGCCTTCCGGATCGTCGGTGGGATCGTTGGGCTGCAGCCGGGTCGACATACGCCCCGCGAGGCCGATGGTGGTACGGAAGCGGGTGACGACGCGACATTTGGCGGCTACGGCCACCAAGTCCTGTAGACGCATCAATTTGGAGACGGCCGCCACCATTTCCGGTGTTAGACCCGGCGCGAGAGAGGTTACGGCATTTCCGGGGGCGGCGAGCAGCCAGTTCCGAAAGTCCCCCACGGTGAGGTGGGAGACAGGCGCAAAGGCTGCCGCGTCGTGCGAATCGAGGATAAGCCTC
>JAFDVT010000519.1 GCA_018268875.1 Acidobacteriota bacterium | reverse complement strand
TGGACCCGTTGGCTATGGGGCGCTGGGCATCTATTGGTCCCGAATGAAGTTCACCGGGCCCGGGGCGCACACCAACCGTTCCAAAGGCGCGCCGAACCCGGTTCGCGCGGCCGCGCAATGCATTACCGATATCTATACGGTGCCGATTCCCGACGGCGAGCCTCGCCTGGGAACCGTGTACAACGTGGGCGGCATGATGTCGGCCGGCAACATCGTGAACGCCGTCCCGCAGGAGGTCACGTTCACGGTGGACCTGCGTACGGTGGACAAAAGCATCATGGGTTCGCTCGACGACGCGTTGGTATCGAAGTGCGACGGGGCCGCGCGCGCGTTTGGCGTGACGTTTACGCGCGAATGGATTCAGAAGTCCGAGCCGGGAGGTACGCCGGCGCAGTTGGAAGACCGCCGCAGGCACCCGATCGTGCAGACGGCGATCGACGCGACCAAGTATGTCGGGGTCAAACTGCTGCCCGGACAGGAAGCGATCGCCTCCGGGTCGACGGACGCGAATGTCGGCGTGGTGGCGGGAATCCCGTCGATCACGGTTGGGCGGGGCAACGGCAGCGGCGGGCACACGCTCACCGAATGGGCGAGCATCGAGTCGGCGCGGACCGGCACCAAGCTGATCCTGCTGCTAGCGGCCTCGCTTACAGAGAAGTAAGGCCGGCACAATGGCCATCTCATATACTGGAAGAGCAAACATGCCGTTCTTTTCCCTCGAAAACCAGACCGCCATCGTGACCGGCGGCGCCACTGGCATCGGCGAGGCGATCGCGCAGAGGCTGGCCAAAGCCGGCGCGACCGTTGTGATTGCCGATATCAACCTTGAAGCCGCGGAAGCGGCCGCGAAGACGATTCCCGGAGCGATCGCCCTGAAGGTGGACATCACCGATCCGGCATCCACCGACGCCGCCACCGCGGAGATCGTGAAGCGCACGGGCCGCATCGACGTGCTGGTGAACAACGCCGGCATCGCCGGCAAGGCCGCGCCGATCACCGAACAGACGCTCGACGACTGGCACAAGTGCATTGCCGTCAACATGGACGGCGTGTTTAACTTCGTCAAGTCCGTGCTGCCCCACATGAAGGACAAGAAGTACGGCCGTATCGTCAGCATCGCGTCCATCGCGGGCAAGGAAGGCAACCCGAACATGGTGGCCTACTCTGCGACCAAGGCCGCTGTGATTGGCTTTACCAAGTCCATCGGCAAGGAAGTGGCCACGCTGGGCATCACCGTGAACGCGGTTGCGCCGGCCGTGGTGCAGACCAAAATCCTTGATCAGTTGACCCCGGAACAGGTCGGTTACATGACCGCCAAGATCCCCATGGGCCGCACCGGCAAGCCGGATGAGATCGCCGCCGTCGTGCACTTCCTGGCAAGCCCCGACAGCTCTTTCGTGACTGGACAATGTTATGACGCAAGCGGCGGACGCGCTACCTACTAGTCTTTTCCCGACACCCGACACGTTTGCGAACTACTCCGTCTACGACCTGATGCTGGCCGCCGCCAACGGCCGCATCGGCGTGGACCGCAGGCTGGTCCGTTCGATCCTGGAGCGTCCGGATAAAGCGGCGACCGTCGCCGACCTGATCCGGTTTGCCGGCGTTTCGAGCGATCAGCCGCTGGACCTGCGCGCGGACCTGATCGAAATTCTCCGGCGGTACCGTTCGGTCGAGGCTCTGCCGTTCTATCTCGACATCATTCGCGAGTTCGGCGACGACTATCCCGATGAACTGATCGAGGCGGTGGTCGAGATCGGCCAACCGGCGATTGAACCCCTTCTGCATTTGTACGAGGAACTGGGCGAGGAAAACGGCGCTCCAGTGGCATTCTTGCTGGCGGGCCTGCAGATTCGCGACGAACGCATACTGAAGCTGCTGCTGGACGAGTTTGACTACGACACCTGGGAAGGCGCCTTCCACCTGAGCATGTACGGCGATCCGGCCGGCATCCCCGCCGTGGAGCAGCGCCTGAAAGAACCGGGCATCGACGACGAGATGCGCCATCACCTGGAAGGCGCGATTGCGGAGATGAAGTCCAACGAACCGCGCGTGGTTGCCGATCCGCCGGATATCTATCCGTTGTTTGACGAGGCGGCCGGCCCGGATTTCGACGTCCTGGCGCTACCGGACGTCGCGCAGCTTTTGCAAAGCCCGTTTGCGGACTATCGCGCCGAGGCTTTGGAGGCGCTGTCGCCGGAAGACATCGAAGATCGCGAAGTGTCGCCGCGCGTGCGGGAGCTGGCCAAATCCGACCCCGATCCGAATGTTCGCGGCCGTGCCTGGGAAGCTTTGGCGACCCTGGTAGAAGAAGATCCGGAACTGCTGGACGAGATGAAGGCCGTGTTGAACGACAAGTCCAAGAGTCCGGTGGAACGGTCCGGCGCGCTGGTGGCACTGGCAACCGCCACCGAGGGCAGCGAGGAACTCACGGGCCACATCAAGGACATGTACGAGCTCGAAAGCGAGCGTAAGCATGTTCTGAAGGCCATGTGGCGTTCGATGGACCAGTCCTTCGGCAGCTACATGCAATTCAACCTCGATAATGAAGATCCGGAAGTGGCCGAGCAGGCGATTTTCGGCATCGGATACCTGGGTGTGAAGGGCGAGGTCAACCGGCTGGAACAGTTCTTCGACAACGATCGTTTGCGGTCTCCGGCGCTTTTCAACTACGCGATGCTGATTCCCGGTCCAAAAGAGCGGATGGGGGTGAAGCAGATCCTTTCGAAGATTGAAAAGGTCGCTAAGGGGTTGAATACAGAGGAAAAAGAGATCGTCAAGGTAGCCTTGGACCGGCGTTTGGCCATGCGTGGCATGAAGCCGGTGTTTCACGAGGAGCCGGAAGAAGACGAAAGTGAAGAGTAAAAGGGGCTAAGGTTTCCACAGGCCAATGCCGATTACCCCATTGGCCGCATGTCCTTCGTAACGGATTTTTTGGGGAATTCACAAGCCGACCGTGATAATCCGGTCCTGCTTGCGCAGGCCGACCGCGATGTAGCCGCCCGGGTCACGCCGGGGCTTTGGTCGGGGTTGGGCCTGATTCCAATACTGCTCTTTGCTACCAGGTACGTGTTCGATCACACGGCCGTACTGATGACGTTTACCGCGGCGGTGCTTGGGTTAACCCTCGCCCGCCGCAATCTTGCCCGGCAACATTCGCGATTGAAGCCGGATGTCTGGCGCCGGCGAGTGACGCTGGTGTTTACGCTAACCGGGCTTACCTGGGGCGTATTCGTGCCGGTCACCTTTTTCTTTTATGGACATACGGGTATTGAAGGCCTGATGTCCGTGATTTGGGTTGCCGGAACCTGCCCATCGGCAATCTCGATCCTCGCGCCCAACCTGACGGCTTCCAGGCTCTACCTTGTCGCCGCCATCCTGCCCGGCGTGCTGGGCGAATTGTTCCTGATTCGCGACAACCAGCCTCCGGTGGCGTTCCTGCTCGCGATCTTTCTGCTGTACATGATCGAGCTCAGCAACGCCGCGCACCGTGCCTACTGGACCAATCTCAAAGACAACGAACTGCTGAAGGCTCGTGCGAAGGAGCTCGAAACCGCGAGGTCCAACGCCGACCATGCGAACCGTTCGAAAACCGATCTGCTGGCGCGTGTCACCGAAGAAATTCGCCAGCCGTTGTACGACATCATCGGTCTTTCGGCCGGTTTGCTCGATGCCGAACTCCCGCCGGAGCCTGTGGATCAGCTTCGCAACGTGAAGTATTCCGCGGACTCGTTGTTGCATCGAGTGAGCGACCTCCACGACTATGCGTGCCTGGAGTCCGGCGAAACACAGTTTGAAAGCGCGTCCTTCCAGTTGCAGGAGGCCGTTGGCATGGCGCTGCGTGCTCTAAAGCCCGCAGCCGATGCGAAGGGCCTTGAATTTCACGCACAGATCGACGAGGAAGTTCCACGCAAGGTAACGGGCGACCCGTGGCGGTTGCAGCAACTGCTGTCGAACCTGGTGAGCAATGCGATCCGGTTCACCGAGGCGGGCGAGGTGACGGTCGACATTCGACTGGACTCTCGCGAGGGTTCGGACGCGGTGATCCTGTTTGTGGTCACCGATACCGGCCCCGGCATACCGGCGTCGCAGCAGGCAACGCTGTTCCAGGCGTTTTCGCGGTTTGAGCCGGGTCAGCCGGATCTGGCCGGAGCGGGACTCGGGTTGCCGATTGCCGCGCGTATTGCCAGCCTCACCGGCGGCAGGATCTGGCTCGAAAGCGAGTCGGGCGCGGGCACCAAGGTGTATGCGACCACGCGTCTTAAGGCCGACGATTCTCTGGTTGCGAATCGTTTTCGGACTCTACCGGTCGTGGCTTAAGCGGAATTCCCGGGGCTGCCAGCCAGACCTTGCGGTCCCGGAAATGCTCCTTCCACAACGCCTTGTCGTTTGCGGATCCAAGGTCGCGCGCGAAGACGATCTTGGCCTGCGCGAGGTCCGGTTCGTTGTACACCCACGGATAAAAATCGCTGCTCCCGACGTGGATGGTGTTCGGAACGAATACCAGATGCCGGCCCGGTTCGGCGTTCAGGCGGTTTACCACTGCCTGGCGCTGCGAACCCATGTCGTAGCGGCAGCACAAACTCCCCGCTGCGGCCTGTGGTGTAACCGCTGCGGGCGTCGCCGTTCGAATTCCGAACATTATTAGCAAGCCCACCACCAGCAACATCGCGCGTCCTCCGGACCACATGCGGCATCCGGCGGCCACCAGCGCCGCGATAACGCCAGAAGCCGGGGATAGGTAATGTGGATAGCCGGTCTGTTCGATAACGACGGCTGCTACCACAGCAGCCAAAGGTAGCAGAACCGCCAACTTCGGCACCTCGCGCCAGCGCCGCAGCGCAAGCAGGAAGGGAATCGCCAGGAACGCGCCGATGTAATGCTGCCAGTTCATGCCGAACTTGCGAGCCGCGCTTTGCAGAAGTGGCGTTTCGTGCTCCCGGCGTTCCCAGTCCCAATACGCCTTCATATCCTCGTGGCGTGGCGGAGGATTGCCCACCGGCATCCACGGCAGCGTCATGGGCCAACCGTAGAGTTCCTGGTTTCGGACGTAGGGCAGCTTGCCGGGGTCGCCGGTGACAGCCTCAAAATGAGTTCGCATCAAGGCGAAGGTGCCGCCGACGATCATCAAAACAGGAACGGCGGCCAGGGCCAGACGCTGGCGGGGTACGAGAAAAAATGCTGAGGGTAAGAGCCCTGCGCAGAGGGCGATCCCCTCAAATGGGCGTGTGTTCATCAGAAGTGACGCCCCTACTCCCAGGATCATGCCGCAGATCCAGGGATTGGTTCGCAGATCGGCAAGCCGCCAGATCGCCGACGTGACCAGGACGCCCGCCAGCGCCCCCGGGATTCCGCCCCAATAACTTTGGATCCAATACATGCCCCAAATGCCGCCGCACACGGCCTTGAGGAGGAAAAGCATGGTTCCCAGCCAGGCCCATTGCGGCTCGAACAGGCTGTCTAAACCCCACAAAAGCGCGATTCCGAGGAATGCTCCGGCGAGCGCGATTCCCCATAACCCATTTCCGAACAATGCTTTGCCGGTCGCCAGCCACAGCGCGGGTCCGAACAGGTACATCGAACTGCGGGTGGGGCTGGGAAGGATGTGAATGGCTTCAAAGGCGGCCGGTTGGGGGACGGGCGGATTGGCGAACCGGCCGCTCAATAGAGTGTCGGCGAGGAACAAATGTGACCATTCGTCGGGCACGGCGGGCGCCGGCGCGGATCCGGTGCGAATAAAAAGGGTGAGGCAGGCCACAGGAGCCACTGCGGCGACACTGAGGTACCGCCAGTACCAAAGTTTACCGGCCCAGAGTTTTCCCACCGCCTGGAACGGATCGTGGCCTAAGTACCGCCCCAGCCCCAGCAAAACGACTAAGCCTAACCATTCTAATAAGTTACAGTTTTGCAGGAAGATACCGGCGAGGGCGGAGAGGCTTGCTATGAGCGTATCGGTCACGGAATATTTCTTCCGGTTGTACCCTTTCCGGCCCTAGGAGCGCAATGACGCGACGGTTTGGACGACGGTTTTTTGGTGGTGTTTTCGGGAGCATACCTAGGGTTTTTTCTGATTTGTCGCGATGCTGGCCGATGATAACTTTTCCTTAGCACCCCAACACACGCAGTTCAAAGTGAATACGGGAAGAGGAGAATAGCAATGAATCGTATTAATAATCTGATCTTCAAGATGCGCATTTGGAAAGACACCAAAGGCCAGGACCTGATCGAATACGCCCTGATGGCCGGCTTCGTGGCCGTGGCCGCTGGCGCGATCATGCCGGGTGTCGCCACCTCGATCTCGCAGATCTTCTCGAAGGTCGCGAGCGTGATGTCCGCGTCTGCTTCGCAGGGTAGCTAACAGGAATTTGCGGCGTAGCTTGCCGCTTGGTCGAAGGGCGGGATGCACTCCCGCCCTGGTCCTTGCAAACGGAACCATCATCCACCAATGGCTTAGCCGGACGAAAAACGTTGCCGCGACTAGCGCCAGGCGAAATAGAGATAGAGGCTGAAAATCGAATGAAACGAACGATCGACTTACTGTACCGGCTACGGATCTGGAAAGACACCAAAGGCCAGGACCTGATCGAATACGCATTGATGGCGGGCTTTGTGGCCGTTGCCGCGGGTGCCATCATGCCGGGAGTCGCAACATCCATCTCCCGGATCTTCTCCAAGGTCGCCAGCGTGATGAGCGCGTCGGCGTCCCAGGGAAGCTAAGCTAGCGTCCTTTTACTGATTCCGCTGTTTTCAAAAAACGGCGTCAACATTTTGACTTTGTCAGTTCGCTACGAAGGCAGAGGGCTTCCATTCCCGGAGAAGCACCGGCTAGCAGGCTGATGTAATAACCACCATCCGGGTTAGGAGAGAGAACACCAATGAACCGCTTTACCAACATGATCCTGAAGCTCCGCGTATGGAAAGATACCAAGGGCCAGGACCTCATCGAATATGCCCTCATGGCCGGCTTCGTAGCCGTTGCCGCCGGCGCCATCATGCCCGGCGTCGCCACCTCGATCTCGCAGATCTTCTCGAAGGTCGCGAGCGTCATGTCCGCCTCGGCCGCCCAGGGCTCCTAATCGCCGCCGGAGCAACTATCGCTCCGGGCGTACCGCTTTGTTCCACCGCGGCGGGTACCCGCTGCTCGAACAAGCCTCCGCATATGCCGGACTCAGTCGGAAACGACGGGTCCGGCATTTGCCATTTTGTGATGCAATATACGTCATCGTCCGTATATTGACTTATGAAGCTGCCCATCCCGACCGCCGTCTTCCTTGCTTCGCTCGCCCTGCCGTTGAGCCTCAGCGCGCAACTCACCGATAACTTCAATCCTCCTCGCGCAGCGTGCTGCCTGGCCCGGACCGCGCAAAACCTCGCCGATCAACTGCAGGACTGGAACCAGCTTGGCCGCTACTACGCCGATAACCAGAACCTGCTTGCCGCCGGGCCGGTCGCCAATCGCGTCGTCTTTCTGGGCGACTCCATCACCGACGGTTGGAAGCTGGGCGAATACTTCCCCGGAAAGCCGTACGTCAACCGCGGCATCGGCGGGCAGACCACTGCGCAGATGCTCGTCCGCATGTATCCCGATGTTTTGGATCTCAAGCCGTCGGTGATGGTTGTGCTGGCGGGAACCAACGACATCGCGCGCAACAACGGCATGCAGACGCTCAAGCAGATTACGGACAACTTTCAAGCCATCACCGAACTCGCGCAATTGCATGGCATCAAGGTCGTGCTGTGTTCGGTGCTGCCGATTAGCGACTACACCTCGCGCTTGCAGACCGTGGGACGTCCGCCGGCCGACATCCTGAAGTTGAATGCGTGGCTGAAGGAGTACGCCGATCGCAAAGGCTTGGTCTACGCCGACTACTACACGTCGACGGTGGACGAAAAAGGCTTCTTGAAGAACGGGACGTCGAACGACGGTCTGCATCCCAACGCCGATGGGTACAAGCTGATGGTGCCGGTGGTGGAGGCCGCGATTCAAAAGGCACTGCGGCAGTGACGGGTTTGGAACGGCTAGGTTCGCCCGCGGACACGCCGACGGCGGAGCATCTGTTTCGGGCGCATCGCGCGGCGCTCGAACGGTATTTGCTGTCGCTCGGGTTGCGGCATCAGGATTGTGACGAAGTAGTGCAGGAAACGTTCCTGGGGCTGCATCGGCATCTTTGCGCGGGGCGGCCTGAAACCAATTTGCGAGGCTGGCTGTTTCGCGTCGCGCACAACCATGCCTTGAAGGTTCGAGCCAAGCGAGGGTTGTGGCAGGTGCTGCTCGATTGCTTTTACGATCCGGAGCCGAATCCTGAGGAGCTGGCCGCCAGTGGGCAACGCCAGCGTCGCATGG
This sequence comes from Acidobacteriota bacterium, assembly GCA_018268875.1. GTDB lineage: Bacteria > Acidobacteriota > Terriglobia > Bryobacterales > Bryobacteraceae > F-183. Next base: position 1,290 of record JAFDVT010000519.1, on the reverse strand, counting down.
AAGCGATTGTTCGCGCGCTGCCGAGGCGCGAGCGAGCCTGTCTTGCCTTGCGCGCGGAGGGCTTCCGGTACCGCGAAATCGCCGAAATCCTGGGCATTTCGTTGGGGAGCGTCGCCGCCAGCATGGCGAATGTCGCTCGAAAAGTGGGTGGCGTATGAAGCCGTCCGCGCATCTCGAAGACGCCGCTTTGTTGTTGGACGCGACGGGCGAACAGGTGTCGCCGCACGTTCGCGAATGTGACATCTGCCAGCGCCGGCAAGCGAATCTAACCGCTGGACTTCGCGATGCGGAACGGGCCTGGCGCGGCGAAATCGGCAAACGCAAGCCGCTTGGCGGACGTGTGTCGTTGTTCCTGGCGGGCCTTGCGGTGACGGCGAGTCTGTTTGTCGCAGGGATGTTCTGGCAAGCCCGAAGCCCCAAGTTATCGAATCAACCGGATCCCACATTGACTCCGGGCCGCGTGTCCGCGACGGCGAACCGGGTTTGCCTGGTCGCGGAGGACCGCCACATCGCCTTGTCGGACGCGCGCGCGATGGAAGTGTTCCGGCGGTACGCGATTCGGCATCCCAAGCCGGGCCAGTTCGAGATCGACTATCTGATTCCGCCCGACCTGGGCGGGTCGCCGGACCCCGATAATCTCTGGCCCCAGCCGTATGAAGCCGGCGTCTGGAACTCGCACGTCAAGGATGCGCTGGAGGACCGCCTGCACACGCTGGTTTGCACCGGGCGCCTCGATTTGGCAACTGCTCAGAAGGATCTGATGAATGGCTGGATTCCCGCCTACCGGAAGTATTTCGCGACGAACGAACCGCTGCAGGAACACGCCCTGTTTTTGAAGGACAAACCATGGGAATGAAGATCACTCGCCGGTCCATGCTGCTCTCCGTGGGCGCGCTGGCGGCTGTCGCACAAGCGAAGGCTCGCCCCAATTTCATCGTCATCTATACCGACGATCAAGGTATCGGCGACGTCGGATGTTATGGCGCGAAGGATGTGAAGACGCCGCATCTGGACCGTTTGGCCGCGCGCGGCGTGCGCTTCACGGACTGGTATTCGAACTCGCCGGTTTGTTCGCCGTCGCGATGTTCCATGCTCACCGGGCAGTATCCGTGGCGGCACGGGATTCGCAATTTCCTGGCGTCCAATGCCAGGTACGACGTCAAGGGCCTTGCGCCGGGGGCGCGAACTTTGCCGGGCGAACTTCGCAAGCTTGGCTATCGCACGGCGGCGGTGGGCAAATGGCATTTGGGATCGGCGCCGGAAAGCCGTCCGTTGCAACAGGGGTTCGAC
>JAFDVT010000518.1 GCA_018268875.1 Acidobacteriota bacterium | reverse complement strand
GATGTAGACGAGTCCGGCGACGTTCGGAAGATCGCCCATTTCGGTAATCACGGCCCCTCCGTAGGAATGGCCAACCAAGAGCACGAGTCCTTTCTGTTGCGCCACCATTTTGCGGGTGCGTTCGGCGTCGTCGGCGAGAGACGTCAGGGGCATTTCGACCGCGTGAAGATTGCCGCGGCCTTTGCGAGAGAGTTCGACGATCACTTTACTCCAGTGCGCGGCGCCACCCCAGAAACCATGAACCAGGACAATTGTGGGTTTATCGTTCATCGTATTGTGTTTAGCATTTTTAGAGACCGTTTGGCGACGGTGCGTATAATCGGAGAGCCGCATGACAGGACCCTGGTTGAACAGCGCCGCGATTGCGATCGGCGGCCTTGCCGGTAACGCGTTTGGCCACCACATCCCCGAACGTCTTCGCGCCGCGATGCCGTTTTACGCGGGACTCTGTTCGATGGGGCTGGGCATCGTTCCGATCGCCAAAGTTCAGAATGTGGGAGCGATGGTGCTGGCCTTTTTGGCGGGGGCGCTGGCGGGCGAATTGCTGCAACTGGAAGCGGGGATCGAACGGCTGGTCGCGTCGAAGGTAAAAGACGCGGGTAACATCGTGGTGCCCGCGCTGCTGCTGTTCTGCGTGAGCGGCACCGGCATCTTCGGCGCGCTGCGCGAAGGCATGACCGGCGACCCAAGCATTCTGATCGCCAAGGCTTTTTTGGACTTGATCACGGCCGCGATTTTTGCCACGCAGGCAGGCGTTGCGATCGCTTTTATCGCGATTCCGCAGTGGACGGTGCAGATGAGCCTCGCCGCCGGGGCGACGTTCCTGCTGCCGCTGACGACGCCTGCGATGGTCGCGGATTTTTCGGCGGTTGGCGGGATGGTGATGATCGCGACAGGGTTCCGGATTTGCGGGATCGCGAAGATTCCGGTGGCGAATCTGCTGCCCGCGATGGTGTTCGCGATGCCGGTTTCGGCGCTTTGGACGCGGTTCGTTTGACGGATTAAAAAGAGAACAAACAGCGAAAATCGTGCTATGCTCGTCGCTGAGCCCCCTCAGCCATGCCCATCGCCGCCGCTACACCCGTTTTTGAACGGCTTCGCCAACAAATTGAGACTCTGGAACATCGCCACACGGCGACGGTACCGGTAGCGAAACCGGTGGACCAATGGCTGCCGCATCATGGGTTGCCCGCGGGTTGCATCCACGAGGTGAAGGGCGCGCATCTTGCGAATGCCATCGCGTTTGCCGGGATCCTGTCGGCGAGGCTTGCGGCTTCTTCGGCGGGACAGGTGCTGTACCTTGCCACCGATCGCAGGCTGCATCCGCTGGGGCTGCTGCCTTACGGGATTAAACCGCAAGACATACTGCATGTGTCGGCGAAGCGCCAGCAGGATCTGGCATGGGTGGCGCTGGAGGCGTTGCGCTGCGCCCAGGTGAGCGCGGTGATCGCGCTGATTGACGGCATCGACTTGAAGGATTCGCGGCGGCTGCAACTGGCGGCCGAGGAAAGCGGCGCCACCGGGTTCTTTCTGGGACACGCGGCGTCGGCGCCCATTGCCTCGCCGGTGACGCGGTGGCGCATCGCTCCGTATGTGAACGACAGGCAGCGGCGGTTCGACCAACCGTGCTGGAAGGTGGACCTGCTGTACTGCCGCGGTGGGCGTCCGGGAAGTTGGACGCTCGAATGGCGGAACCAGGATCTGGCGGAGGTCGCGCAGGCACAACCGGCGCAGGCCGCTTCGAAGCCCGCGGCGGCATACGCGCTTGCGGGATGATTTGGCGTCGTCATGGCGGGATCGCGTTGTTTTTTGAGCCTGTTCTGTCCGGACATCGACGATGACCGGCTGTCCAAACTGATCGCCTGGTGCGACCGTTATTCGCCGCTGGTTTCGCGCGACGGCGCCGATGGCGTGATTCTGGACATCACCGGTTGCGCGCATCTGTTCGGCGGCGAGGATGAACTGCTGTTCGATCTGCAGCGGCGTTTGCAGCGCATGCGAATCGACGCGCACGCGGCGATCGCCGACAGTTGGGGCGCGGCCTGGGCGCTGGCCCGTTACGGCGGCCATCAGTTCATCGTGCATGGCGTCGACAAGACGATCGCAGCGATCGACAGTCTACCGGTAGAAGCGTTGCGCCTGCCTGAAAATACGGTGTGGGAACTGCGCCGGCTGGGCATCGTTACGGTCGCGGCGTTGCGCCGCATGCCCGCCAATTCGCTGACGACGCGGTTTGGACCGGTGGTGGTGGAACGTCTGCAACAGGCGCTGTTGCAAGTCGAAGAACCGTTGACGCCATGGCGTCCGCCGGCTGTTTATCGAGCTTCGCGCGTGTTGGCCGAACCTGTGTCGACCGCCGGTTCGGTGGAATACGTCCTGCAGGATTTGTTGCGCGAGGTTTGCGGCAAGTTGGAGCTGAACCATCTGGGATCGCGCCACATGGACCTTGCGTGTTTTCGAGTCGACGGCACGGTGGACCGTTGCGAGGCGCGTACGTCGAAGCCGAACCGGGCGGTGCCACATATGATGCGGCTGTTTGCCGGCAACCTCGAAAAGCTGTGGGCCAACTTCGGGTTTGAAACTTTTGTGCTTTCGGTTTGCGACACCGAACCGCTGTATCCGCTGCAGGCGTGCCTGTCGTCGAACGAACTCGAACAAGGCGAATCGTTCGATTTGCTGGTGGATCGCGTCGGGATGAAGCTTGGCTTTGGCGAAGTCAATCGCATTGTGGTGTGCGAAAGTTATTTGCCCGAGTACGCGACAACGTTCTGTCCCGCGGCATCGGCTACGATTCCGGCGAGCGCGGAATGGCCGGAATACCGCGTCCGGCCGGTGCGATTGATCGATCCTCCAATGCCTATTCAGGTTTCGGTGTCGATCCCCGGCGGCG
>JAFDVT010000517.1 GCA_018268875.1 Acidobacteriota bacterium | reverse complement strand
TTTCGTGATTGCCCTTCAGGTCCTTGTGCGCGTCCCACTGGATGCTGACGGGACCGCCTCCCGAAAAAATTTGCACGAAGCGGGTGCCGCGTTCGACCAGACGCCGCGCCAGCAAACAGCGCGCGCCGAACTCCGCCGTGTGCTTCTGGTCGAGGCCATAGAGCTTTCGCGTCGCCTCGGATTCCTTCATCAGGTCCACCGCTTCCGGCGCATGCGTCTGCATGCGGAAGGCGAGTTCGTACGAACTGATGCGCGCGGCCATGTCCTGGTCGCCTTCCTGCGTATCGAGTTCGTTCATCTTCTGCAACAGGTCGAGCGTGCGGCGCTGGCGGCCCGCGGTCATGCCGGGCGGTAGGTCGAGGTTCAAAATTGGGCTCGCGCCACTGCGCAGCGTCGTGCCCTGGTAGACGGCCGGCAGGAAGCCGGAACCCCACATCGGCGTACCGCCTTCAGGCGTGCCTTCCGGTTGCGGCATCACGACGTACGACGGCAGGTTCTCGCTCTCGCTGCCAAGGCCGTACGTCACCCAGGAACCAAGGCTCGGGTAACCCATCAGGATGCGGCCGCTTTGCACCTGGTACATCGCTGGCGCGTGAATCGTGCTCTCCGTATAGAAGTTGCGAACGAAACACATGTCGTCGACATGCCGCGCGAGGTTCGGGTAGAGCGACGACACGGGCAGACCCGATTGGCCGTATTGCTTGAACTCCCACGGGGACGGCAAGATCGGCGTGTCGCCCTGGGTGAATTGACTGACGATCTTGCCAAAGCTCGCGGGCAGCGGTTTGCCGGCATGCTTGGCTAGCTCGGGCTTCGGGTCAAACGTATCCATTTGCCCCGGCGCGCCCACCATAAACAGAAAGATCACCGACTTGGCTTTGGCCGGAAAATGCTGCGGTTTGGCGGCCATCGGATTCACGCGGGCCGCGGTTGTGGTCGCCGCGTTCGCCTTTTGCAGCATCGCTTCCAAAGCAACGGCGCCAAAACCATTGGCCGCCGCGCGAAGTACATTGCGCCGGTTAAGGGACATAGACGAACTCGTTTCTGTTGAACAGCGCCAACGTGAAGTCGGAAAGAATGTTGTCGCCGCCCAGGAATTGCGCGGCCATTTGCGTTTCCGCGGGCGAGGGTTTGCGCCCCAGCGTCAAGCGGTACGCCTGCTCGATTTCGCAGCCTCGCTTGCCCTTGCACTGCTTTGTGAGCCTGTCGGCAAACAGCTTCGACTGTTCCTGCATGAACCCGCTGTTCATGAGGTTCAACGCCTGCAACGCATGCGTACTGGTCGACCGCATCGCGCACGACGACATCGTGTCGGGTTGATCGAAATTCGCGAACATGGGCAGCCGGACTGTGCGTTTGTTCAGCAAATACACACTGCGGCGCCACATTTCGGTCTTATCCAACGGCAGCGGCCACAAGTTGTCGGTCTCATGTTCGGTGAAGATGAGGTCGTACACTTCCTTCTCGATCGGAACGCGGATCCCGGGGCCGTACATCTTGGTATTCAGCGCGCCGGATGCGGTGAGCACCGAATCGCGGATCGCCTCGCCTTCGAGCCGCCGCTTGTTCATGCGCCAGTACAGCTTATTGGCCGGATCGATGGCGGCCTTTGCCGCGTCTGGCGCCGCCGATTGACGGTAGGCCTTGGACAACACCAGCATCCGGTCGATGTGGCGCATGTCCCAACCCTTTTCCATGAACTCCACAGCCAGCCAGTCCAGAAGCTTCTGGTTCGAGGGACGAGAGCCGAGCGTACCGAAATCGTTCGGCGTCGCGACCAAGCCTGTGCCGAAGCGGAACTGCCAGATTCGGTTCACCATCACGCGGGCGGTGAGCGGGTTTTCTTTGGACGTCAGCCACTGGGCGAGCGACGTGCGGCGTCCGGCGGCGGTTTGCGGGAAGGCGAAGGCGGGGTCCACCAGAACCTGCGGAAGCCCCGCTGGAACCGCGTCCAGCTTCATCTTGTGGTCGCCGATTTTGAGGATGTGCGTCTCAGGCGTCTTGTCCATGTTGACGACGGCGTACGCCTCGCCGGGATGCAATGGCTCGTTGTATTCGAACGCGTGCAATTCCTTGCGAATCGCGTAGCGCTTGGCCTTCTCGTCAGCGGGCAGCAGCGCCACGACCTCGTCCCATAGCGGCGTGATCTGGTCTTCGGCTTCCTTGGCCAGCACCGCCTGTTCCTTGGTGCGCTTGTCCTTCGGAATGTCCAGCGCGGCAAGATGTTCGGCGTCGAGCTTCGTACGCCGCTCATCCATGATCTGCTTGCGATAGGGCGCGTCGATCTTCTTGACCGCGTCGTTGAACTCTTTCACGCGCGCGTCGTACGCCTTCTTGGCCGCTTCGTAAGCCTTGCGATCGGCCTCCGCGGCATACGGCACTTGCTTGCCTTCGGTGGACGCAAACACCGCCTGCAAGCGGTAATGATCGGACTGCGGAATCGGGTCGAACTTGTGGTTGTGGCAGCGCGCGCATTGCAGCGTCATACCCAACAGCGCCGAACCGGTGATGGTGGTCATCTCGGTCAGCACTTCCTGGCGATTCTGTTCCTCGTCGACGTTGCCTCCGACGACATGTTCGGGACCCGCGCGCAAAAAGCCTGTGGCGATCAATGCTTCGGCATTGCCGGGCCACAGTTCGTCGCCGGCGATCTGTTCCTGCAGGAAACGGTCGTACTTTTTATTGGCGTTGAACGAATCGATGACGTAGTCGCGATAGCGCCAGGCGTTGGTGCGTTCGGCGTCCAACTCGAACCCGTTGGTGTCGGCATAGCGCACGACATCGAGCCAGCGCTGGGCCCAACGTTCGCCGTAATGCTTGGACGACATCAGACGGTCCACTAGCTTTTCGTACGCATTGGCGGACTTGTCGTTGACGAACGCGTCGGCTTCGGCGGGCGTGGGAGGCAACCCGGTCAAATCCAACGTGACGCGGCGAACCAGCGTGCGCTTGTCCAAAGGCGGGTTAAACGAAAGCTGCTTGGCGGCCAATGCCTGGAGCAAAAAAGCGTCGACAGGATTGCCTATAGAGTTGCCCGGCACCGGCGTCGCAACAGGCTTGACATAGGACCAGAAGGTTCTGCGTTTCCCGATAAACGCGGCGTCGCGTTCCGGCAGTGTGGCCGCAAAAACGGCCAGCATCGTCAGCGGAATCAGGCAAGCGGCAACGGTCCCGTTTCGCATGGCCGTATTTTACCGATACGCTTAGCCAATCGCACCGTCGAGCAAAACCCGGTACATCTTGGTCTTGCTTTCCACGCGATGGCGGTATTCGGACAACTGGCGTTCCGCGGCGGCCAATTCGTCGGCCAGATGCAGGCAAGCCAGCACCGCCGCGCGTGTTGTGTCGATGCTGTAACCGCCCTTGGCGGCGATTTCCTGCATCAGTCCATCGACCTTTTGCGCAAGCGCTTCCGCCTGCGCGGGGTTATCCGCAAGCAGCGTGTACTGCTGGTGAAAAATCGTGACTCGAACCGGTTTCTTATCCGGGTCCATAGGCAGGTGTCTCTAAGACTAACAGGGTTTTACATCTGCCGTCGTTATATTCTGAGCATATGCGGCTCGCGGTCCTCGCCCTTGTGGCGTCCCTCTCGATTTCGTTGGCCCAGGTGCCTGTGCCGCCCCGTTCCGAGTATGCGGAACGCCGCGCCGCGCTGCAGAAAAACCTCGATGGAGTGGTGGTTCTGTTCGGCTGGGCGGAAGAGGCCGACGAGGTGTACCGCAAGTTCCAGCGGTCGTCTTTCGAATACCTCACGGGATTCGACGAACCGGGAGCGATCCTCATCGTTTCGCCCAAGTCGCAGGTGCTGTTTGTACGGCCGCGCAACGAACGCCGCGAACATTACAACGGCAAGCGCGTCGCGGCCGCGGACGCTGATGCGCAGCAAAAAACCGGGTTCACCGAAGTGCTGGGTGTCGAGAAATTCGAGTCCCGCCTGTCTAAAGCATTAGAGGAAGCAGGACCCATCTATGCCTTCCCGAATGAGGATGCCACTCCGAGACTGAAAGCCCTGGCGCCACTGCGCGAAGTGAAAGATCCGACGCCGCTGCTGTCGAAACTTCGGATGAAGAAGTCGCCGGCGGAACTGGAAACGATTCGTTACGCCACCGATGCGTCGATGAAGGCGCACCTGGAATCGTGGAAGCGCTTGAAGGCGGGCAACTACGAATACCAGGCCGCGTCCGTATTCGTGCAGACGTACACCGATCTGGGCTGCGAAAAGGCGGCGTATTCGCCGATTTTCGGTTCCGGGCCCAATTCCACCGTGCTCCACTACAACACCAACCGGCGCCGCATGGACACAGGTGACATCATCGTGATCGACGCCGCGGCATCGTGCGGAGGTTATGCGAGCGACATCACGCGGTCGCTGCCGATCAACGGCAAGTTCACCGCGCGGCAAAAGGAGATTTACGACATCGTGCTGGGCGCGCAAAGGGCCGCGGTGGCCGCGCTGAAGCCTGGCGTGACGCTTGCGCAACTCACGGCGATCGCCAAAAAATACATGGAAGAACACGGCGGCTACGGCAAGTATTTCATCCACGGCATCGGCCATCATGTCGGCCTCGACGTGCATGATCTTTCGACCGCGGGACCTTTGGAAGAAGGCGCCGTTGTTACTGTCGA
>JAFDVT010000516.1 GCA_018268875.1 Acidobacteriota bacterium | reverse complement strand
TGATGGAGCAGCAGGACAGGCTTGCCATCGCGATCGGTCCGCGCGCGCATCCGCGACGCCTGGAGGTCGAGCAGAGCGGCCAGCCCATGTACCTCGGGGTCCGACGGGACGAGGCCTACCAGGATACGGGCGAGCCGCTGCGCTTCCGTGCACAGCGCGGGACGCATCCAATCTTCGCCGGCGGTGGCCGCGTAGCCTTCGTTGAAGATCAGATAAATGGCTTCAAGAACCATGGGCAAGCGCGCCGCGCGATCTTCGCCACGAGGCAGTTCAAACGGAGCTTGCGCTTCGGCCAAAGTTCGTTTGGCGCGGACCAGCCGCTGGGCGACGGTCGCTTCGCTGGTAAGGTACGCGCGGGCGATCTCAGCGGTGGTTAAGCCACCGAGAAGCCGCAGCGTCAGCGCGACACGCGCATCGCAGGACAAGGCCGGATGACAGGCGATGAACATGAGGCGCAACAGATCGTCGCCGACATCGTCGTCAAAGTCGGGAAGCGGGTCCACATCGCCGTGTTCGCGATGCGGCTTCGCATCAAGAGATTCCACGCGTTTGGTTTTGCGGAAATGATCGAGCGCGCGGTTGCGTGCGACCGTCAAGAGCCAAGCCCCAGGGTTGCGAGGCGCGCCGGAGTCCGGCCACTGCGACAACGCCGCTAGCAGTGCATCCTGCGCGAACTCTTCGGCGAGGTCGACGTCGCGCACCATTCGCACCAGCGACCCAATGATCCTGGCGGACTCGATGCGCCAGACTGCCTCAATTTCGGCGTCAATCCGGGAAGGATGTGCGGCGGCACTCATCCTTCCGATGATGACACCGGCGAAGCTATGCTTTTTGCTGATTGAGTTTTTGGGCGGCCTCGCGCTGGATCAGTTCTTTCTCGCGCAGCTCGGCCGGGATGGCGTCGCCCAACTCCTCAAAAGTCATAATCGGGCGGATTTCGATGATGGAGTCGGCCATCATCGGGTTGGGGCAGCGCTTCACCCATTCGATGGCTTCTTCAAGCGACCGTACTTCCCACAGCCAATAACCGGCGATGAGTTCCTTGGTTTCCGCGAACGGACCGTCGATCACGGTGCGGTTGTTGCCGCTGAAGTACACGCGGGCGCCTTTGGAGCTGGGATGCAATCCCTCGGCGGCGAGCATAATACCGGCCTTGATCAACTCGTCGTTGAACGCTCCCATTTCCTCAATCAACTTGACGTCGATGGGCGCGCCTTCTTCCGATTCCTTGGTCGCTTTGATGAACACCATGCAGCGCATATTGGTTTTGAATCTCCTCAGTTGGACTAGGCAGCGGCGTGGTTTGTTACGCCGTGCTCATCAGGACGTCGTGCGAGGAAGGACGGAATCGACAAGGTTCCGGAAAAAAATCCGAGAATTTTAAGAGGACAGTTCCTGATACCCGGACCAGTCGCCGGAATCAATTCGCTTCTTGCCGGTGGGCGAAAAGCGGTAGACATACACCCAGGCTTCGATGGGGCCGTCCGGACCGGTAACGCTTCGTTTGAGGCGTTCGAATTCGATGTCTTCGTACTTATCGAGCTTCTTGATCACCGCGGTGGTGACTTGATAAAGGTCGCCAAGAACCGTACCTTTGCCGTCCACAAAACCCGGATAGCCGTCGAGCAGAATCATGCGGCCTTCGGCGCTTGCCGCGCCCATGTAGGTGCCGTTCATTTCCAGGAAACGCTCGTATTCCGTTCCGACGCCCTGGCGGGATTGAGCGCTTTGCTTGGTTCCCTTTCGGAGAGAGCCGTAAACGAAGAGATATTCCATGGAGAACTTCTATTCTAATCTATCGTTTCTAATCTATCGCTTTTGCACGCAGCCATTTTTCGAGGAACGGGATGGCTTCGGCGGCATCGATGCGATGCGGTCCGTTGAACAGCGCGAGGCCCGTTCGGTCGCCCCAGCCGTTTTCGTCGTAGTACCGTTTGACCTTGGCAAACTCATAGGCCACCCATTCGTCGGCGCCCACCCCGTCGCGATGCCCTCGTTCGACCAGAAAAGCGCGCGGCGCGACGAGCATCGCCATTTCCGCATGGTTGGCGACGTTCGCAAGGCCGTATTCCAGAATTTCGTATTCCGGCGTGAACATGTAACTGTACGTCGCGTTGACGGTGGTGAGCTTATAGATCCACTCATTGAAGTCGCCGGAACAGACGACGGCGCGGAACTGCGGCATCAGCGCGGGGATGCGCAAGGCGGTCTTGCCACCGTAGGAAAGGCCGTAGAAGCCAAGCCGGTTCATGTCGGCCGCGGGTTCCAGCGCCAGGACGTCCAGCATCTTTTCGTACTGGGCGAGGATGAACGAGTACAGCGAAAGTCCCAACGGGTTGCCGTGGCGAACGATGGTTCGAAACTCGGCGTTCATGCCGGTGTACGGATTCTGTGGCACGTAGACGATGTGCCCGCGATCGGCCAAGGTCGCGGCGATATTGCGGTAAACGTCCGCCTCGCGCGTGCCGGACTGCAGGAACAGATGTTGCGGGCGTCCGTGCAGGCCGTGCTGCGCGACGATCACGGCGCGCTTCTCTCCCGGCGCGATGTTCTTGGGGACGAGCAGGACGCCATACGCAAACACGTCGGGCAGTACATCGAACTGCATCTCATAGCCAGTCCATTTGTCGGTTTCGTAGGATTGGCGGCGGCGGATATTGAGAGGGATCGAAGACTTGGGAATGCGGCCCAGAACGTCGTTCCAAAGGGTTTTCCGGATGGTGTCCTTGTTCGGCGTCCCGGCCCAAAGCTGTTCGCGAACACGTTCGGACTTGGCGATGAGCTTTTGGTTGAAGTCCGAAATCTCGTCGAACTGGCGATGCATTCTGGCTTCCGCGTCAACAACGGGGATCGTGACCAAGGCCTTTTCTTCGTTGAACGAAGCCAGCGGCGCGATGTTCGAGGCTTGCCGGATCTTCCAGATGTTGCGGTCGATCGGTTCCTGGGCGATCCCGGAGCGATCCCAAGGATAGCCGTTGCCGTAGGCGTTCTGAATGCGCGGGTCGAGCGCTTTGGCGTAAGCCGCGATCGCCGCGCCGTCGTCGATGCCGTAAGCGGAAATCGGCACCGCAGGAGTTTGGGCGGCGAACCAGTCCACTGCCGCCAGTACCTTCTGAACCTCATAGCCAATCAGATGCCGCCCCAGCGGGAACGACATCCGATACAGAAATTCGCGATGGGTCTGCTTGGTAGACTTGCCGAGTTCCGGGTTGCCGGACCACTTGCTCTCGCGATCGATGAGGACCGGAATCAACACCTGCGCGCCGTTGGCCGCCTTAGCCTGCATCGACGCGAACTGTTCCGGCGCCATGCCCGCGGCGGGTACGGCGACGATCCGTTCGCGCACAGGACCAGACGGTTGCAGCAGGATGCCTTCCGCGGTGATGCCGTCGAGCACGGGCCAGCGCACGGCGTACGCCCGGAACTTCCCATGCGTCGCGCGCAGGGCCGGATGTTGCAGGCTGCCGGTAAGGTCCAGGTCGGCTGTCTGCGCGACGCGCTTGTCGACCACGCCGAGGATGGCGGCGAGGTCCTGCGGCGCGGGCCTTGGCGTCTGCGCCTTGAGATAGCGAAGGATGCCGCCGATCATTTCCGCCGCCGGATCGGGATTCGGCTGGTCCCAAACCGCGGCGGCTTGCGCGAGGCTCAGGCCGACCAGGAACGTTGCGATCACGACGCCAGAACCTTGCGTGACGCGGCATCCCAACGCAGGCGGCGTCCTTCGCGCAGCGACTGCATGGCCATGCACAGGACGATATTCGTGCCTTGTGCGACGGCTGGCGGCGCGGACGGCTGCTGGCGCGTTTGCACCGCCTCCAGGAAGTTGCGGATATGCTGGCGCGTCGCCGTGCCAAAGCTGCCTGGCTTGCTGACGACCACCGAAGGCTTCATCACAATGTCCTTGGGCGACTCGGGGAACAGCGCGTAACCCTCGCGGCCGACGTCGAAGCGCGCCTTCGAACCGTGGAACTGCTTCAACTGATCGTTCACACCGGCGTACTTCATCGCACGGTACCCGATGAGGAAGTTCACGAGTGTATTGTCGGCATACTCGACAGTGAGAGATGCGGTTTCGGGCACTTCCGCGCCGTCCAGGTTCGGCTTGCTGCCCGCGCAGGTGACGGCGACAGGCGCATTGGCATTCAGGAACCATTGCACGGCGTCGATGATGTGCGCGGCCTGGCCGATGAGGAGGCCGCCCGAATAATCCCAGTAGTAATACCAGTTGAAAAACCGCTTGGCGTCGAGGTCGCGCTTGGGCGAGGTTCCCAGCCACTGCTGCCAGTCGAGTTTGCCTTCGAGTTGACGGGACGAAAGCGACGCCTGGTGGTTGTACCAATAGGAACTGACCAGGCGGACGTCGCCGCAAACGTTGGAATCGTACAGCCGCTTGGCATCAAGGAACAGGTCGAAGCTGCGGCGCTGGGTTCCCACCTGGACGATGCGTCCGGTGCGTTTTTGCGCTTCGACGATGGCGAAGCCTTCCTCGATCGTGTGGGCGAGCGGCTTTTCGACGTACACATCCTTGCCCGCTTCGACGGCGTCCACCACCATGCGGCTGTGCCAGTGGTCCGGGGTGGCAACCACGACCACGCCAATCGACTTGTCGTCCAGCAGCTTGCGGTAATCGCTGTAGCCTTTGGCTCCGGTATTGGCGATTTGCAGGCCTTTTTGCAGATTTGGCTCGTACACATCGCACACGGCGGCCATCTCGACGCCGATTTCCTTGAATTCGCCGGTGAGAAACTGGCCCCTACCGCCGGAGCCGATGATGGCGCCTTTGGGACGGTTATTCTGCGCGAACAGGGCGCCGGCGCCCGCGGCGATCAGAGTCCTTCGATCCATCTCATGAGTGTATGCCTATGACAAGACTTGCGCACGCAAGTTACGATAATTTGCGGTGCATTACGGACTCCAAGAGCAACCCACGTTGGACCACCGGTCGCGATCAGTTCTCGCAAAGCTGCTGTTTGCGCTGCTCGGTTTGGCTGCCCTGGTCGCAGGCTATCTATTATTCGCGTCGGAAGAGACGCAGGTGACGGCATTGTCGGCGATGCCAAAGGCGCTTGGTTACGCGAGCGCGGTAAAGGTGCGCGCGTCCAATCCGCAAGGTGTCAAAGGGATCAGCGCGTGGATCGAACAGAACGGTTCGAAATACCAGTTGATCGAGAAGAATTATCCCGGCGGATGGATGGATTGGATTCGCAAGGACCGGCCGCCGGTGGAAATCGAGTTCACGGTGGGCAAGGATCGCGCGCCAGGTCTGGTAGCTGGCAAGGCGAAGCTCATTGTGGAAGCACAGGCCAACAACCTTCGCGCCGTCCGTTCGCGGCTCACGCAGGAACTGCCTGTGGTGTTGGGCAAGCCGAAGCTCGAAGTGTCGAAGGACCCGGTGTTCTTGCGGCGCGGCGGCACCGGCGTGGTGGTGTTCCGCGCGGGTGGAGACTGGTCGGAAGCGGGCGTCAAAGTCGCGAACTATGTCTTTCCCAGCTACCCGTCACAGGGCGACGCCAATCGCCGCATCGCGATTTTCGGGTTCCCACCGGAGGCGCCCCGCGAGACTACCCCGCTGATCTACGCGTCCAACCTGGCCGGCGATGAGGTGACGGAACCGTTTCCGCATCACGTCACCGCGGTAGAGTTCCGGCAGCGAGAGGTCAAAATTGGCGATCCGTTCCTCGCCCGCGTCGTGCCGGCGGTCGAAGAAGGCTCGGCGGGGCAGGGCGCGCTTTGGGAACGGTTTGCGCGAATCAATTCCAAGGTCCGCCGGGAGAACGACAACTTTTTAGCGGGTTTGAAGGAAAAGTCCGGCGCCGCGCCGTTGTGGAAAGGCGCGTTTCAACTGCTGCCGAAGTCGGCCAATCAGGCGCAGTTCGCGGACTTCCGGACGTACAGCTACGACGGCAAGGAACTGAATCGCGAATGGCATTTGGGCGTGGATCTCGCCTCGGTGAAGAATGCTCCGGTTCCTGCGCCGAACGACGGCAAGGTGGTGTTTGCGGGAACGCTCGGCATCTACGGCAAGTGCGTGGTGATCGACCACGGCCTGCGCGTGCAGTCCGTCTACGGGCACATGTCGCAACTGGATGTGAAGGAAGGCGACACCGTCACCAAGGGGCAGAAGATGGGCAACACCGGCATGACGGGGTTAGCCGGCGGCGACCACGCGCACATCGGACTGCTGTTGAACGGCGTGTTTGTGGACCCGGTGGAATGGTCCCTGCCAAAGTGGATGGAGAAGTCGCTGATGCCCGCGGTGGCGAGCATCGCCAAATAATCCGAGCTAGCGCTGGAGCAGCGCGTGCGCGTTTTCGTAGTGTTCCAGCAGGGCGCGGTTCAGGGCGTACAGGTCATGGCCTTGGGTAACAGCCTTGCGGCCGGCCTCGCCCATTGCCTCGATGCGTCCGGGTTCGCGGCAAAGCGAAGCCAGCGCGGCGGCGATGCCACGCACGTCGCGATCTTCCACCAAAATCCCGGTGACGCCGTCGTGCACGATTTCCGTCGCGCCGGATCGCCGGACGGCCACTACGGCCAAGCCGCTAGCCATCGCGTCCAGAAGCGCGCCGAGGCCCGCTGTTCGTTCGCCACCCGAACCTGGTGCCAGAAGGACATCGGCCCGGGCTAGCGCCGCGGCAACCACGGAACGGCTTTGCACGCCCGCCAACGTGACGCTTCCCTCCAGTTCGAGCCCGCGGATCAGCCCTTGCAGATGGCCGCGCAACGGACCGTCCCCGAAGATTTCATAGCGGATCAGGCCGGGAACTTCATTGCGCAACGCCGCGATGGCCCGGATGCCGAATTCCACGCCTTCCTGGCCGATGAGCGGGGCCACCGTCACGAGCCTCAACCGGGCGTTGCGCTCCGGCGCCGGCATCCCCGGGGTTCCGGCCTTGGCCTGGAACTGCGCAACCGGAATTCCGACCTGGTGTACCTGCGTTTTTTCGGGCGGAGCGCCCAAGGCAAGCATGCGGTATCGCAGCGTGTCGTTCGGGCAAAGAAATACGTCGGTGTTGGCGAACATCCGCGCGTAAGCCGAGCCGTCACCACCGGTTTCCGCATCGTTGGCATACAAAGAGGTCACTAGCCGGGTGGACGCGTCGATGAGGCCGAGGTCGCGCAACGCCGAGCCACGCCGGCCGTTGTGGGCGAAATGGCAGTGGACGGCGTCGAACCTGGGGCGGGAGGCAAAGGCGGCGGATTCCCGCCACAAACGCAAGGACCCGGCGTACCGCCCGTATCGCGGGACGTGGAAGGCCCCGGAACGAAGCTTGCCACGCAGTAGCGCGGCGGCGGGCGACACTGGGTACACGACGCGATCCTGCCACAGCGGGTGGACATCCAACGGCGCGGCGGCGGGGGGCGTACGATCCGAGGGAAAAACCTCGACATCGCAGCCCATTTCAAGCAAACCGGTGATCTGATCGACAAGAAAGTTGTCGGGCCCAGCCGATGCGGCCGG
>JAFDVT010000515.1 GCA_018268875.1 Acidobacteriota bacterium | reverse complement strand
GTTTGGCGTCCCGGTCGCACGCGTCAGAATCAGCCTCCTCGCGCTGCTCAACGATCAGCTTCACCTGGTCCATCCGGCCCGGACGGGTCAGTTCGACAAGGAAATGAGGCGCTAGCGCCGTGCAAGCCAGGACGTGCTCCTCGATCTGCGTCGGAAAGACATTGACGCCCCGGATGATCAGCATGTCGTCCGACCGCCCGGTGATCTTGGCCATCCTGCGCATCGTGCGTGACGTGCCAGGCAACAGCCTCGTCAGATCCCTGGTCCGGTAGCGGATGATGGGCATCGCCTGCTTCGTGAGCGAAGTAAACACGAGCTCGCCCTCGCTTCCGTCCGGCAACACTTCGCCGGTGACCGGGTCGATGATCTCCGGATAGAAATGATCTTCCCATATCGTGGGCCCGTCCTTGGCCTCGACGCATTCCTGCGCGACACCCGGTCCCATCAATTCGGATAGGCCGTAAATGTCGACTGCGTCGATGCCAAAGGCCTCCTCGATCTCCCCGCGCATCCTCTCGGTCCACGGTTCGGCGCCGAAGATGCCCGTCCGCAACGAACTCTCACGGGGGTCGATCCCACGCTTGCGGAACTCGTCGAGGATCGCGAGCATGTAGCTCGGTGTCACCATAATGATGTCGGGGGTGAAATCGCCGATCAGCTGTACCTGTTTCTCTGTCTGGCCGCCGGACATAGGAATCACGGCGCACCCCAGCGCCTCGGCCCCGTAATGCGCGCCAAGGCCCCCAGTGAACAGCCCATAGCCGTAGGAGATTTGGACGCGCATTCCCGACCTGCCGCCGGCGGCGTGAATGCAGCGCGCCACGATCCCTGCCCAGGTTTGGATATCCTCTCGCGTGTAGCCAACCACGGTCGGTTTGCCGGTCGTTCCGGACGAGGCATGAATCCGCGAGAGGCGATCTTGGGGAACTGCGAAGAAGCTGAACGGATAAGCATCGCGCAAATCCGTCTTCGTGGTGAAAGGAAAGCGCGCCAAATCCCCAAGCGACTTCAGGTCATCAGGATGAACGCCCGCCGCATCGAACTTGGCCCGATAGCGTGGATTGCCTTCATACGCGTGTCGCAACGACCAGGCCAAGCGATCGAACTGAAGCGACCGAAGCTCGTCGAGAGACGCCGTCTCGATCGGATCGAGAGTCAGGGCGGACGCCATATCCTTCTTCCTCAGGTGGTTAGCGATCCGCGGACCGCATTCATGGTCAGCAAGTCGTAGGTGGCGACCAGCTCATCATTCTGGTTCGTGACTGCGATGGCCCAGGACACCTCGCCCATTTCAGGTGTCTTGAGGGATTTGGACTTCGCCGTGAGCGTCGCCTTCATCGCGTCGCCCGGCTTGATCGGCTTGACGAAACGCAGCCGTTCGAGGCCGTAGTTGGCAAGAACGGGGCCGGGCGCGGGATCCACGAACAATCCGGCGGCAAACGACAGGATCAAATATCCGTGCGCGACGCGACCGCCGAAAATCGGGCTTTTGCTGGCCGCCTCTTCGTCCATATGGGCATAGAAGGTGTCGCCGGTGAAGTGCGCGAAATGCTCGATGTCCTCAAGCGTCACGGTCCGTGCGCCGGTCGCGATGCCACGTCCCGGCTCGATCTCTTCGAAATAGAGGCGGAACGGATGCTCCGCGCTCTCATCCATCGGCGCGCCGGGAAGCTGTTGTCTGATGGCCTTGGTGAGCAAGGCCGGGCTGCCTTGGAGTGCCGTCCGCTGCATATAATGTTTGACACCGCGGATTCCCCCCATCTCCTCGCCGCCGCCGGCGCGGCCGGGACTGCCATGCACCAGAACGGGAAGCGGAGAGCCGTGGCCGGTCGATTCGCCTGCGCAATCGCGATCGAGGAATAGAATCCGGCCGTGCCACGCTCCGGCCTGGAGAACGACCTCCTGCACGACCGCCGGATCATGCGTCATGACCGAGAGCGCTAGCGATCCCTTCCCCTGATTGGCGAGAGCGATCGCATCGTCGATGTCATTATAAGGAATCAGAGTCGAGACAGGGCCGAACGCCTCGATCTCGTGCACATTGTCATTGTCCCATGGAGTGTCGGTCCGAAGAAGCACAGGCGCCATGAAGGCGCCATTCGCTACATGCTCGCCGATGGCCTCGACAGTATCGGGATCCCCAAAGACGATCGATGAGCTCTTGGCTAGTTCGCGAACGCGGCCCCGAACATCATCGAGCTGCTCGCGGCTGGCGAGAGCTCCCATTCGCACACCTTCGGCGCGCGGATCGCCAACAGTCACCTTCGCGAGACGCGAAGAGATGGCATCCTGAACAGCGTCGACCAGGCCGGCGGGCACGAGCGCGCGGCGGATTGCCGTGCATTTCTGCCCGGCCTTCACGGTCATCTCGCGCACGACTTCCTTGACGAAAAGGTCGAACTCCGGACTGCCGGGCTCAGCGTCCGACCCGAGAATGGACGCGTTGAGCGAGTCCCGCTCAGCGGTGAAGCGCACGGCCTCGCGGGCGATCACCGGATGCCGCTGCAACAACATTGCGGTCCGTGCCGAGCCCGTGAAGGCAACGACATCCTGCGCAGTCAGATGGTCGAGCAGGTCGCCGGCCGATCCAGACACCAACTGCAATGCGCCGTCGGGAAGAACGCCCGATTCGACCATGATGCGAAACGCCGCCTCGGCAATATAGCCCGTCGCCTGGGCCGGCTTGACGATCGCCGGCACGCCCGCGAGCAAGGCTGGCCCCAGCTTCTCGAGCATTCCCCAGATCGGGAAGTTGAAAGCATTGATATGGACCGCCGCGCCTTGAAGCGAGGTGTAGACGTGTTGGCCGATGAACGTCCCGGTCTTGCCCAGAATCTCGGCGTCGCCATCGATCAGCAGACGCTGGTTCGGCAGTTCGCGCCGCCCCTTCGAGCTATAGGCGAAAAGCGTGCCCGCGCCGCCCTCGATATCGATCCAGCTGTCGGCGCGTGTCGCGCCGCTCGCGAACGAAAGGTCGTACAGCTCCTCCTTGCGCGCCATGATCGCCTGGGCCAGCGCCTTCAGTATCGCCGCACGCTCATGGAAAGTCAGCTTGCGTAGAGCGCCGCCGCGGGCGCGAGCGAAGGCGAGCATCGCGGCAAAATCCAACCCGTCGCTGCCCGTTTCGGCGACGACTTCGCCGGTCACCGCCGATCGCACTTCCTGCACGTCGCCAGTAGGCGCGTGCCATTTCCCCTCCGCGAAACTCTCTACGGCGCGAACGCTCATATCTTGCTCCTGTGCCGTCCTAGCGGCCGGTAAAAACGGGTTTGCGCTTCGCGCC
>JAFDVT010000514.1 GCA_018268875.1 Acidobacteriota bacterium | reverse complement strand
GCAGCGTCCCCGACGGTGAGACCACGGTCGGAAAGATGCGCGGCCATGTGCGTCAGCGAGCCGTTGGCGGCCATCGAACTCAGGAACAAAGTGAGCGCGAGGAACCAGAATTCTTTGGACGAAAGGGCATCGGGAACAGTGGCGCCGAGCGCGGACTGACCGGCGGTCATTTTCATGTCGCTACGGCGTACCCACAATGCCGTGAGCGGGATGCCGCACAGCAAAATGAGCGCGCCGAGCAGCAGGTACGCGTCACGCCATCCGTAGTTCGCGATCATCCATTGCGACAGGACTGGATGGACGATGGAGCCTACACCAACACCCGCGGTAACGGCGGCGAGCGCGATGCCGCGCCGCTCGCGGAACCAACTGGACACGACGCCCGAGTAACCCATCTGCGTGGTGGCGTTAGCCACCAGACCAATGATCATCAGCGTGAGATAGAACTGCGCGAGGCTGCCTTGCAGCAGGCTCAGCGCAGCGATGCCCGCGCCAAAGATCGCGAAGGCGGGCAGCAGGATCGCGCGAGGAGCGGCGACGCGGTCAAGCGCGCGGCCCAGGAACGGCGACGACAAGGCAACGCTCATCGCGGCGACGGCAAAGCCTCGTGACGCCTGTTCGCGCGTCCATCCGAACTCCGCGGTCAGCGGTTTGAGGAAGACGCTGAACGTGTACACGAAGAGCGCGCCGAAGCTGACGGTGGCGCCGAGTGCGCCGGCCGCCACAACCTTCCAGCCGTGGTACGACGGCGACGATTCCCGCGAATTCACTTGCGAACGTACCCGGTCATCGCGCTGCGTTTGCCTCCTTCGCGATGCGCCTCTTCCGATAGCGGATGGACGCCCGTCGCATCGATCCAGCGGTTGTAAAAGTTGAACAGGGAACAGACAGTGATGGCGTAAAAGATCTGCTCGTCGTCCCAACCCGCCGCGTACAGAGGCTGCATGTCTTCCGCCGTGATGTCCGGCGAGTGGTGGTTCACACGGTCGACAAACCGCAGCAGAACCTTTTCGGGATCCGGCAGCGACGATGTTTCGAAATCCTCGAGGACCTCGCGCACCAGGACCTCGTTGCCCAACAGTTCCGCCGCGACCGCGGCGTGCGAATTCGTTCAAAACGGGCAGTGGTTGCGCTTCGACGTGTACGCGGCGATGAGTTCGCGAAGGCCCGGCGTAAGCGGCGCGGGTTCGCGCATGATCTCCTGCGTGAACTTCGCAAGATGGTCGCCGGCCGTTGGGTTGAACGCGAACAGATGCCAGATCTGCGGGTACTCCTTGCCCATGCGCTTCATGCCGTCGATAGCGCTTGCGTAGGGCGAAGGTTTGGGGTTGTTCTCAACACCCGGCAGGAACATTGGCTTCATCATCTGGATCATCAGCATACTGCCGTCGCCAGGCGCCTGGCAATAGCGGCCTTCGACTACAAAAGCAAAAGGCGCTCCGTTGCGGGAGCGCCTTTCGATCGTACTTCGAACAACCTCTACTTCTTGGCCTTCTTCAACCGCACCGGAACGCGGCGGCGGCGAATGATGGGAGCGGGCGAGAACGCGTCCTCGATCACTTCCAACTGTTCCTGCGTGTGACGCTTCAACGACCCTGCCGCGGGGCTGGCCGATTCCGCGCGACCCACATACCGCAGCGTGCGGCGCGTCGGTTCGAGCAGCGGCTGGATCTGGTCCTGCATGAACCGCCAAGGTCCGTAATTCTTCGATTCTTCCTGCACCCAGCAGACTTCCGCCGTGAACGGGTAGCGGGACAGGATCGCCGAGAAGTCCGCGGCGGCAAACGGGTACAACTGTTCGACGCGCAGGATGGCGACGTTCTGCAAACCGCGCTTTTCACGTTCGGCGGCAAGTTCGTAGAAGATCTTGCCGGAACAGATCAGCACGCGGTTGACGCGGCTGGTGTCCAGGTTGGCCGGATCCGACAGAATCTCGCGGAAGCTGCCGCGGGTGAATTCCGAAAGCGGCGACACAGCCTTGGGGCTGCGCAGGATGCTCTTCGGCGTCATGATGATCAGCGGCTTGCGGGTGCCCCGGCGATCATTGCCACCGTGGATCTGGCGGCGCAGGATGTGGAAGTACTGCGCGGGCGTCGTGCAGTTGGCGACGATCATGTTGTCTTCCGCGCATAGCTGCAGGAAGCGTTCCATGCGCGCCGACGAGTGTTCCGGACCCTGTCCTTCCTGTCCGTGCGGCAGCAGCAGCACCAGGCCCGAAGGCTGGCTCCACTTCGATTCCGCGCTCGAAATGAACTGGTCGATCATGATCTGCGCGCCGTTGACGAAGTCGCCGAACTGCGCTTCCCACATCACCAGTGCGAGCGGATCGGCGACCGAATAGCCGAACTCGAAGCCCATCACCGCGTATTCGGAAAGCGACGAATCCCACACCTCGAAACGCGCCTGATCGGGCGCCAGATGCTTCATCGGCACGTACTGCTTGCCGGTTTCGTAATCGTACAGTTCCAGATGGCGCTGGCTGAACGTACCGCGGCCGACGTCCTGTCCGGAGAGCCGGACGGGGGTGCCTTCGAGGACGAGCGAGCCGAACGCCAGAGCCTCGCCAGTGGCCCAGTCGAGCGCGCCGCCTTCGGTGGGAATTTCCTTGATCAGTTCGCGGCGCTTGTCCAGAAACGCCTTCAATTTCGGATGCGGCTTGAAGGACTCGGGATACGACGTGATGCCCGTCAACACGCGTTCGATCGTACCGGTGTCGATGGTCGTCTGCGGACGGATCTTGGGAAGATCTTCCGGATTGATCGGCGTCACTTCCTGGAGTTCGTATTCCGTCTTGTTGCGCTGCGCCTCGTCGTAGACAAAATTCAGTTTCTCGACCACGCGCTTCTGAATCGCATCCACTTCGGCCTTGGTGAATACCTTTTCGCGAACCAGGCGCTCGGTGTACTGCTTGACCACGGATTCATGATCCTTGATCTTCTTGTACATCAGCGGCTGCGTGTAGGACGGGTCGTCGGTTTCGTTATGACCATGCTTGCGATAGCAGATCATGTCGATGACGACGTCTTTCTTGAACTGCTGGCGGAAGTCGTAGGCCAACTGGATGACGCGGATGCAGGCTTCCGGATCGTCACCGTTGACGTGGAAGATCGGCGCCTGCACGGTGCGCGCCACGTCGGTGCAATAGGTGGACGAGCGGGACTCGATGGGGTTGGTCGTAAACCCGATCTGGTTGTTGATCACCAGGTGGATCGTGCCGCCGGTGGAATAGCCTTCAAGCTGCGACAGGTTGAGCGTTTCGGCCACGATGCCCTGGCCCGCGAACGCCGCGTCGCCATGGATCAGAACCGGGATGACACGTTCGCGCTTGGTGTCGCCCAGGCGATCCTGCTTGGGACGTACGATGCCTTCGACAACGGGATTCACGGCCTCGAGATGGGACGGGTTGAAGGCCACCGAAACGGTGATTTCACGGCCCTG
>JAFDVT010000513.1 GCA_018268875.1 Acidobacteriota bacterium | reverse complement strand
TTGGAAGCAAGTGGTTTAGCAAGGCACTGGCGCGGTCTCACGAAGCCCGGTAAACTGCCCGCCCGCACTGAACCGGACCGCGTTCCCGTCGAGTGCGCCAAAGAGATATTTCGTGTTCCTTGATTTCATAAGAAGTTTTCCGGAGGTACCCCCAATCATGCCGTTGCCCTCCAAGCCACCAGCTGGTCCGATTTCGCTCACGCAGAACGCGATCACCGTTCTCGAGAAGCGATACCTCATTAAGGATGCGAGTGGTAAGCCGACAGAGACGCCTGAGGCGTTGTTCTGGCGCGTTGCCACCGTTGTTGCTGAGGCGGATCGGC
The DNA here is from genome assembly GCA_018268875.1 of Acidobacteriota bacterium. GTDB lineage: Bacteria > Acidobacteriota > Terriglobia > Bryobacterales > Bryobacteraceae > F-183. The sequence goes on along the minus strand of JAFDVT010000513.1, from coordinate 2,742 downwards.
GTTATGGCGCTACGGAAGGAGCGGTGAACGAGGCGGCAGATGCGTTTTATCGGTTGATGACTGACCGGCGCTTCGAGCCGAACTCGCCCACCCTCATGAACGCCGGGCGCCCGTTAGGCCAGCTCAGCGCGTGTTTTGTACTTCCAGTTGAGGATTCGCTCTCGAACGGGAGCAACGGCATTTACGACACGCTGCGATCGATGGCCTTGATCCATCAGAGCGGCGGCGGCACTGGCTTCTCGTTCTCGCGTCTGCGCGGGAAGGGAAGCATGGTCCGCTCGACGACCGGTGTTGCCTCGGGCCCCGTGTCCTTCATGAAGCTCTATGACGCGTCCACCGACGCTGTAAAGCAAGGCGGCACCCGTCGCGGCGCGAACATGGGAATTCTGCGCGTCGATCACCCCGACATTCTGGAGTTTGTCACCTGCAAGGAAGACCTCACGCAGATCACGAACTTCAATATTTCGGTTGGCGTGACTACGAAGTTCATGGAAGCCCTAAAGGTCGGCGGCAACTATGACTTGATCGATCCGAGCACGGGGAAGGTGGCCGGCCAGCTCGACGCCCAGATGGTGTGGGACAAGATGATCGACGGCGCGTGGCGCACCGGCGAGCCTGGCGTCTTCTTCATTGATGAAGCCAACCGCTACAACCCCGTCCCGCATCTCGGCGCGTACGAAGCGACGAATCCATGCGGCGAGCAGCCGTTACTCGCCTACGACGTCTGCAACCTGGGTTCGATCAACGTCGGCTACTATGTGAAGGACGGCGCGCTCGATTGGGAGGCGTTCGCGCGTGACATTCGGATCAGCACGCACTTCCTCGACAACATCATCGACGTCAACAAGTATCCGTTGCCGGAGATTGATGCGCTGTCGAAGCGCATTCGTCGGATCGGGCTCGGCGTCATGGGATTTGCTGACGCGCTCGTTAGGCTCGGTGTTGCGTATGACACGCCCGAAGGCGTCGAGTTCGGGCGGAAGGTGATGGAGTTCGTCGACGTCGAGTCGAAGAAGGAGAGCGAGCGCCTGGCGAATGAGCGCGGTGCCTTCCCCGAGTGGGCGCGGTCGATCTTTGGGCCTGACGAGACCTGCGCGCGTGATGCCCAAGGAAAGCGCATTCGTCCAATGCAGCTCCTCCGGAACTGCAACGTCACCACCGTCGCCCCCACTGGAACGATCTCGATTATCGCCGGCTGCTCGTCAGGCCTAGAGCCATTGTTCGCCGTCGCCTTCATGCGCAACCAGGCCGGCGTGATGATGCCCGACGTGAACGAAGACTTCGTCGCCGTCGCCAAGAGTGAAGGGTGGTATAGCGACGAGTTGATGGAGCGCATCGCCAAGACCGGAAGCGTGAAGCACCCCGAGGTGCCGGCCAAGTGGCAGCGTGTGTTCGTGACTGCGAATGAGATTGCGCCTGAGATGCATGTGCAGATGCAGGCGGCTTTCCAGAAGCATACGGACTCGGCGATCTCGAAGACGACGAATTTCTCGCATACTGCAACTCGCGACGATGTCCGCGCGATTTACGAGCTGGCTTATGATATGAAGTGCAAGGGCGTGACCGTTTATCGTGACGGCTCGCGCGACAACCAGGTGTTGTCGACAGGTGCAACGGCGACGGCTGCCGCTGCGCGCGATGGAGCGGGAAAGGAGATGTCCTCCGCGGAGCGTCGTGCAGCTGGCGAGTTGCAGGGGACTATTGCTGAGCTCAACGCAGAAGTTGAGCGGTTGAAGAAAATGTTGTTTGATGCGGAGAGCGAGAATCTTGCGCGTCGTCAGAAGAGGGCACGGCCGGACAAGTTGCGTGGAACGACCATTCGGAAAGAGACGCCGCTCGGGACGATGTTTGTGAACATCACCGAGGATGATCTTGGGCAGCCGTTTGAAGTCTTTTTGACGTTAGGCAAGGCGGGTGGGTCTGCGATGGCGGATGCGGAGGCGATGGGGCGGTTGATTTCGCTGGCGCTGCGGTCGGGGATTCCGTTGCAGGAGGTTCACAAGCAGCTGCGAGGCATCTCTTCGGATCGCGCGGTTGGGTTGGGTCCAAACAAAGTCTTATCGGTGCCGGATGCGATTGGGATTGCGCTGCACGAGTGGTTTAGGGATAAGCAGGGGGTGCAGCAGGAGCTTATCTCGCAGACGCCACCGATGGGGACGGCGATTGTTGAGACGCCCGTCGTTGTGCGGACTAGTGGGGCGGTGCAGGAGCAGCTTTCGTTCGATGCTTATGAGGATCAGACGAAGGCGTTTATTGGGACTTGTCCGGATTGTGGGTCACAGCTGGAATTCGCTGAGGGGTGTGTGAAGTGTCATGTGTGTGGGTTTTCGGAGTGTGGGTGAGCTCGTTCGACGCTTCCCGTGACGGTGAAGTGAATTGACGGGGTGGGCGATAGTCGTTTGACAGCCCCCTAACGCAGCAGGAACGCCGCCGATCCACGTCTGGGTCGGCGGCGTCGCTTTGGCCCTTGGCCTGTGAGGGGACCGGCCCGTGCCCCGGAAGTCCGACGATCCGAAGATCCACAACCTCCTCGTCCGGGTGACGCCGCGGCAGCTCGAGGTCTTCAAGGCGGCGGCGAAGGTGCGGCACCTCAGCATGGCGTCCTGGGCGCGCCAGACGCTGATGGACGAGGCCGCGCGGCTGCTCGGCGAGCCGGCGGCGCTGCCGCCCGAAAATCCGGAAGATCTGTAGGTTCCGGCGCCCCATCGGGCGCCGGCTATGCTGCGGACACCCTTGTCGGAC
>JAFDVT010000512.1 GCA_018268875.1 Acidobacteriota bacterium | reverse complement strand
CTCGCATCGGCCAGGCCATCATCATCCCGGCCGCCTTCGGCTGCAAGTTTTCGCCCAATAAAGCCCACTTCGAAGTGGAAGGCAGCCACGCCGAAGTCCATGCGGAGTTCGCCCTCAAATGCGCCAAACCGTTAACCGGCGCCACCATCACGTTCGGCTTTTCCAAGCTGTATCCGGAAATCGAGACGGTTCAGGTACAGGCCGTGTCCGACTCCGGCCAAACCGGCGCCACCATCAAGAAGGATGCCGGGTCTGTCAAAATTAACTAAATGGCAGCCCCCGCAGACGTAGCATCAGCAGGATCTCCAGCGATAGCCCTGAAGGACGTGCAGTTTTCCTACCGCCCCGGTAAGAAGATCCTGGACATCCCGGACCTTACCATCGACGCGGGCGAACGCGTGTTTCTTTTCGGCCCCAGCGGCAGCGGCAAGACCACATTACTCGGTCTGCTCACCGGCGTTTTGAACGCGCAGCAAGGCAGCGTGCAAGTCCTGGGACGCGACTTGGCCAAGATGTCCGGTTCCCAGCGTGACGCCTTCCGCGGCTCGCATTTGGGCTACATCTTTCAGTTGTTCAACCTCATTCCGTACCTCACCGTTGAGGAGAACATCACGCTGCCGCTGCGCCTGCACGCCGACCGCCGCAAGCGCCTCGACGCGGGCTTGCACGACGAAGCAAAGGCCATCGCCGCCCGCCTGGGCATTGACAATCTGCTCCACGAAAACGTTGTCAATCTCAGCGTCGGCCAGCAGCAGCGCGTTGCCGCCGCGAGATCCTTGATCGGAGCCCCGGAAGTGATCGTCGCCGACGAACCCACGTCCTCGCTCGACTTCGACCATCGCGAACGCTTCATCGAACTGCTTTTCGATTGTGTCAAGCAGGCGAACGCAACCCTGTTATTCGTCAGCCACGACCGTTCGCTGATGCCGATGTTCAGCCGCCAGCTTTCGCTCCCGGACGTCAATCGCGTCGCGAACACAACGGTGGCCGCCTGACATGCTACTTCTGTCCCTCGCCTATCATTCGCTGAAGAACCGCCTCCTCACCACGGTGTTGACAGTGCTGTCGATCGCACTCAGCGTGGCTCTGCTGATCGGAGTCGAAAACGTTCGCGTCGGCGCGCGCGAAAGCTTTTCCAACACGATCAGCCAGACGGACCTCATCGTCGGCGCCCGCGGAGGTTCGCTGCAACTTCTGCTTTACTCCGTCTTCCACATCGGTTCGGCGACCAACAACCTGTCCTACGCGAGTTACGAACACTGGAAGTCCCACCCCGCCGTTCGCTGGACCATCCCGTATTCGCTCGGCGACAGCCACCGCGGCTTCCGCGTCGTAGGCACTGACAAGAACTTCTACGAACATTACCGTTACCGCCGCGACAAGTCGATCCAGTTCGCCGGCGGACATGCGCCCGAAGGCGTATTTGAAGCCGCCATCGGAAGCGATGTCGCACAGAAACTCGGCTATCAGGTGGGCCAGAAGGTCACCATCACACACGGCCTCGGCGGGATGATCGGGCACGACACAAAGCCGTTCACCATCGTCGGCATCCTGGATCGCACCGCTACGCCCGTTGACCGTTCCGTCTACATCCCGCTCGAAGGGATTTCCGCCGTGCACGTAGACTGGCAGGACGGCGCCCCGCCCATGCCCGGCGAAGAAATCGCCGCGGACAAGATCACAAAAGAACAGCTGAAAGTCGAAAACATCACCGCGTTCCTGGTCCGCCTCAAGACCCGCCTGGCGGTGCTGCAAGTCCAGCGCAATATCAATGAGTACCCGGAAGAACCGCTTTCCGCGGTGATTCCCGGCGTCGTCCTTGCCGAACTGTGGGCCACCATTGGCTACGCCGAAGACGCGCTGCGCGTCGTGACCTTCTTCGTCCTGGTCGTAGGCTTGCTCGGGATGCTGGTGTCTCTCTACACGTCGCTCAACGAACGCCGCCGCGAGATGGCGATCTTCCGTGCCCTCGGCGCGGGACCCGCGAAAATCATCAGCCTGCTGGTGTTCGAATCCGCAATCCTCAGCGTGCTCGGCTGCATCCTCGGACTGGCGATCGTCTACGGCCTCTCCTACGCCTTGCAACCGGTGGTCGAACGCCAGTTTGGCTTGTACCTCCCGATCCAGGCGCCGACCCAGACCAGCCTCCTGTACCTCGCAGGCGTGATCGTCGCGGGCATCCTCATCGGCTTCGTTCCAGCGTGGAAAGCCTACAGGAACACACTCAGCGACGGCCTCAGCGTGCGGCTTTAACGTCGAACTTCCGGCGAGCCTCGTGGATCTTGGCGTGATTCTTTTCCGCCCAGATCCACACGCCGCAGAACGCCTCGCTCAACCCGTGACCCAACGCCGTCAGCGTGTATTCCACTTTCGGAGGGATCACCGCGTACACCTTGCGCGATACCAGTCCATCGCGTTCCATCTGCCGAACCGTTTTCGTCAGCATCTTCTGGCTGATCTCCGGGATCTCCTGCGATAGCTCGGTGAACCGCATCGTTCCGCGCGCTTCCAGTGCCTCCAGCACGACCATCGTCCATTTATCTGCTACGCGGCCGATAATCTCATTCACCAAAGCTTCGATTTCCGCCTTGTTTTCCATTACTCTCCTGCAGGGAAGTATAGATCAAACAGGTTCTTACTTTACATTGGCGCGTAACAACCCCACAATCAAAACATGACGAAATCAGGCAACACGATCCTCATCACCGGCGGAGGCTCAGGGATCGGGCGAGCGCTTGCCGAAGCGTTCGCCAGGGCCGGCAACACGGTGATCATCACCGGGCGCGATGTCAAAAAGCTGCAAAGTGTCGTCGATGCCAACGCCGGCATCCGGTCCGCGGCGCTGGATGTCACGGACCCGTCGTCGATTGAGACGTTCGCGCGCACGGTCGTGCAGGAGTTTCCCGGCTTGAACGTCGTCATCAACAACGCCGGCATCATGCAAATCGAGGACGTGACGGCCGCGCCGGCGAATCTCAGCGCCGCGGAAGCCACGGTCGCTACCAATATCCTTGGTCCCATGCGCCTCACGTCCGCGCTCTTGCCGCATTTGCAGAAGCAACCGGACGCCACCGTCGCCTTTGTCACCTCGGGACTCGCCTTCGTTCCCATGGCGGCGACGCCAACGTATTCAGCCAGCAAATCCGCGATGCACGCCTACGCCGTCGCCCTGCGTCATCAGTTGCGCGGCACCAGCGTCAAAGTGATGGAAATCATCCCGCCGTATGTGCAAACCGAGTTGATGGGCCCGCAGCAGGCCGCCGACCCGCACGCGATGCCACTGGCGGATTACATCGCCGAAACGATGTCGATCATCCAAGGCAATCCAGATGTGGAAGAGGTTGTCGTCGAACGTTGCAAGCCCTTACGCTATGCGGTAAAGAATGGCAATTTCGACCAGATTTTCAAGATCCTCAATCCCTAACGGGACTTCTTGCCGGCCACCACGAGTTGGATGCCGTAGTGCTGGGTGAACAAGTCGCCCACCCGCTGCGCCGCCCATTGTTCGAGGCCAGTGTCGGCGCCCGATCGGATCGTCAACGACAGCACGCCGCCCGCCAGCGAACATTCGAGCGACTCGACGTGCTGTTCCCGATTGTGATCGAGCGCATCGGCAAGCCGCAGAATCGGAATGGCGCGAACCAGCGACCGCTTCGTTTCCGCGTCCAGCGCCTGAAAGTCGGTGTGCCTTGCCGCAGGCATGGACTTCCGGTGGAAGCGGCACAACATCGCCACAATGCGGCGTTCCACTTCCGTGAACCCGGCCAGATCCGCGTTCTGCACGACGTACGACGCATGCTTGTGGTGTCCCGTGTCGCTGATGTAATGTCCGGCGTCCATCAGGTACGCGGCCGCTTCCAGCAATCGCGACCATGCGGCGGGCAATCCGTGCGCGCTCGAAAGACAGTCAAAGAGTTGATGTTCGAGCGCCGCGACGAAACGGGCTCGCTTCAGGTTCACGCCGAACCGCTTGGCCAGCTTTTCCACCACGGCCCGTTGCTCGCGGCTCAGCGCGTAATTTTCACGGCCCACCCCGCGCGAGGCGAGATCCTGAATGATCCCTTCGCGCACGCCTACCGCCAGGTAGTGCATCGAAGGGTGCTCGAACAAATCCAACACACGGGAAAATACCGCCGCCCCGGCCACAATGATTTCCGCGCGCCGTGGCCCGATCCCCGTCACTTTCTTACGCTCGGCCAGTTTTCGAGCCGCCACGGGCTGATAGAACCGGCGGACCTGCGTGCGGCTCGCTCGCATTCCATCGGCTTCTTCGCGGCGCGCCCTCGGCACCCGGTTGACGCCGCAAACGATCGCCGCCGCGGTCGCCGACGTGGCCACCATGTGGTCGAACGCGCCTCGGCCGATTCCTTCCAGTGGCTCTTCCAGATGCCCGTCGATAAACTGTTCCAGGTTGTGCAAATCCTGTTTGCCGGGCGGATCGGCCGCCTGCTTCAGGAACACTTCCGTCAGCCGCACGGCGCCTAACGGCTTCGACCAGGCCGATTGCAAGCGTCCGTCGGAACTCAGCATCACCTCGCAACTGCCGCCGCCGACATCCACAAGCAGAGTCTTGCCGCTGCGTTTCTGCCAGCGCGACAGCACGCCAAGATGGATCAGCCGGGCTTCTTCCTGCCCCGAAATCACTTCCACTTCACGGCCCAGCGCTTCGCTCGCCCGCGTCAGGAACTCCACCTGGTTGCTGGCATCGCGAGTCGCGGCCGTCGCCACCGCGCGGACCCCGGCCACGTCGAACTTGCGGTACGCCGCGGCCATCCTCCGCAAGGAAGCGCAGACCGTGTCCATCGCCTCCTCGCTGAACCGGCCTTGCCGGAACACGCTTTCCCCCAGCCGGGTCACTTGGCGGTCCGACGCCAGCGGGACCAAAGGACCGTCTCCGGAAACTTCAGCGGCGAGCATGCGAACGGAGTTACTGCCGATGTCGATAGCGGCGAATTTGGGCACTGGTCTCATGATAATGCCATCATTAGGTTAGGATTGGCCGGAGACCGCGTTGACTGTATTGGCAAGAAGCATATGGGTGTTAGGTGGACTGGCAGTGGTCTGCCTGGCTTCCGGTTGGTGGATCGAGCGGCGGCTGGCAAACGGCCGCATGGCCGCCATCATCCTCGTTGTTGGGCTAAAATCGGTTGGCTGGCTTTCGGCGGTCAGCGCGGCTTTGATCCTGTTGGCCTCGCGGCTGTGAGCAAAATGGGATCTCGATCCCGCTTATCGTATTAGGAAGTATAGGGTTTGAAAGTGTAGGGTCAAGGCGCCCAGTCGGACTGCCGATTATAGCGAAGGGACTTTTTGGATGAACTTGCAACAGAAGTACGAAGTGTTCAACCTGCGGCGCGATGAAGACAGCGTGCAAAGCTATGCCGGGCGTGACCGCGCCACTGGTCAGAACGTCGAAATCCACGTTTTCGGAACGTCCCATTCGCTGGAAACCAAGGCCCTGCTCAAAAAGGTCGTAACCCTTCCTAAAACCAGCCGCCTCATAGAGTTCGGTGAAGCGGAAGGCAAGCCTTACGTCGTCACCCGCCCGCTGGATGGCTACCTCGGCGTGCGAGATTGGATTGTCGCCGAATCGAAAGGCGAAGGACCCAGCGCGCCTCCCCCGCCGCCTCCGCCATCCGCGCCGCAGGTCGGTTCGCAGGTCGGCTCAATGACGGCCGAGTTCAACCAGTTGTTCGGAACGGCCGCTCCACAACCCCCGCAGCCGCCTCCTCCGCCCGCCGCCGCGCCAAAGCCCGCGTCCGAGGACATGACGGTGCAGTTCAACGACATGTTTAGCTCCAAGGGTACGGGCGGAGCACCCCCGGCCGGAGTAGGCGCCGAGACCACACAGCAGGTCGATAGCGGCACCAGCCAGTTTGAGGCCATGTTCAGCGCCAAGAAGGACCCTGCCGCGGCGCCGGTGCCAGTCTCCGAACAAGCCACCGTCGCGTTGCCGGACAGTTTCCGTTCGACCATTCCACCGCCTCCTCCGGTGCCGCCGCCCCCGCCGCAAGTGCAGCCGCCCGCTCCGGCGAGTTCCATGACCATGGAATTCAATCGCCTTTTTGAGGAACAGCCCGCCAAGCCGGCGGTTCCGCCGCCTGCCGCGTCTCCGGAACCGGCCAAATCGGCGCCAGGTGAGTTCACCATGATGTTCCAGGCGCAGCAGGCACAGCCGCAGGCGCCACCGGCCCCCGCCGCCGTCGAACCGCCCGCGCCGCCGGCTCCTCCCGTTTCTACGCCCGCGAGCGGCGCTGGCGGCAAGCAACCCAGCGAATTTACGATGATGTTCCAGGCGCCCCCTGCGCCTCCCGCTGCGCCCGCTGTCCCGCCGCCTCCGCCGGTGGTCACCGCGCCGCCGCCTCCTCCACCACCACCTCCGCCGGCACCTCCGACACCGCCATCCGTAACGGAAGCGCCGGGAATGGGCACGATCAAGACGCTTATCGGTCCCCCGCCGTCCATCAAGCCTCCTGCGCCGCCGCCTCCACCTCCGCCGCCGCAGAAGGACTTTTCCCAGCTTTTCGCGAATCCGCCCAAAGCAACGTCGACGCCAAAACCCGGTTCGCTCACGCTCGAGTTCAACAAGCTGTTCGACGATCCCAAGGTGCCCGCGCCGCCGCCTCCGAACCTCCCGCCGCCGTCCACGGCGCGATCCGGCTCGCTCACCGTCGAGTTCAACAAGCTGTTTGACGATAACCCTGGGGCTCCCAAACCTCGTACCGCGCCGCCACCTCCGCCACCGCCTCCGGGCGCGTCGCAACCGGCGGGCGAATTTACCAGAATGTTCCAGGCGGGTAGCGGCTCTGGCGCGCCGCCGGCCCCGCCGTCCGCTGGTGCCGCACCAACTCCCGCGGGCGGCGAGTTTACGCAGATGTTCGCCCGCCCCGCCGCCGGTGGACCACCCTCCAATCCGGGCGCTCCGCGACCCTTCGTCAGCGCGCAGGAAGGCGGAACGACGCGGATGTTCCAGACGCCCAATCGTGGCCCCGCGCCGGCGCCTCCGATGCCTCCGCCGCCGCCGCCGCAGAGACAAGCAGCACCGCCACCTCCGCCACCTCCCGTTGCCGCGCCGCCGCAACCTCCGCCGCCGCCCCAACAGCCGGTGGGCGAATTTACCCGCATGTTCCAGTCGGGTGGATCGGGTGCGCCTGCGTCGGCACCGCCTGCCTCCTCCCCGTCCGCCAGCCCAAGCGGCGGCGAGTTTACGCAATTTTTCAACAACCCGCTCACCGGCGGCAGCGGCAGTACCGGCGGCGCGTCGTTTCCGATGCCTCCGGCGGCGTCGACACCGGTTGCACCACCGCCCAAGAAAGCGACCGACGAATTCGAGGAACTGTTCGGCGGCGTCAACGCGACGCCTCGCCCGGCACCGGTCCAACCCAACCCGAATCCTGGAATGGGGAGTGGCGGGGGAGCCCCCGCTGGACTTACAGCCACGGCCCAGTTCAATGCACCCAGCGCGCCCCCGCCGGGCGTCATGGGAGGTCCTGGCATGGCCGGAGGAGCCCCGTCGTCGGGCGGCGCGGCCGCCTCGTCGTCTACGCCTCCTGGCGTCGCTCCGGCAGCCGCTGTGGGCGCGGGCAGCTACACCCAGATGATGCAGGCTCCCAAAGCGCCGGCGCCTTCCTTGCTTGGCTCGAATCCCGGCGTACCGCCCAAGGCCGCCGCCAAGAAAGGCACTCCGACCTGGGTGTTTATCGCCGCCGGTGTCATCGTGTTTCTGCTCGTCGTCGCGATTCTGATCCTTGTGCTCAAGAAATAGCGCGTTCTAGACATCCATGCCCTTATCCATCCCACCGGTGCCCAATGCCGACCGGAGCGCCGAGGCGTTTTCCGCCTTGCGCCGTGTCTTCGAACAATCGGGCTTTACCGAAGCGTCCATCTGCGAGCGTCTGTCGATCCCAAATCTGGCGGGCGTCGAACCGGAAGTGGTGCGAGCCCGGGATTCGGGCCCGCTGCGCAATGCCTCGGACGCGCTCATCCGCCTCTTTATCGAAGGCTGGCCCGTGGAACGCACGGAACTCGATTCGCTTCTCAGCCCCGAATCCATCCAGCTACTTCTGGATTTTGTTTTGCTGGGACCATACGGCGAATCGAGCCTCGCCGCCAATGTTTCGCTCTACCCGATCGAACACCTCTACATCGCCAGTGACCGGTACAACAACGCCGATGGCTCAGGCTTCGAAATCTGGGACGATTTTGTCTATCCGTGCCTGTTCCTGACCACGCGTAAATTCATCCAGATGCTGCCGCGCACCGCCACCGGCGACCTTTTGGATCTGTGCGCGGGCACTGGCGTGGGAGCGCTCCTTCTCGCCGCGCAATCGCAAAGCGTAGTAGCCGCCGACATCACCGAACGGTGCGGGATTTTCGCGCGTTTCAACGCGCGCCTGAACGGCTTTGCCAATATCGAAACCGCGATCGGCGACCTCTTTGCGCCCGTTGCGGGCCGCAAGTTCGACCGGATCGTCGTCCACCCGCCCTATCAGCCGGTGCTCGAACACATCGCGACATTCAATTCGGGCGGCGCCGACGGCGAACACATCACACGGCGCATCATCTCCGAAGCGCCGAAGTATCTCAAGCCCGGTGGACGCCTGTACTGCCTCTGCCAGTTGACCGACCGGGAGTATCCCGTCGAAGCACGCATCCGTGGATGGCTCAGCGAGGCCGAAAGCCCCGAATGCGACATCGCCTTTGTCTGCTACAAGCACCACGACATCGGCCGCTACACGGCCATCGAAACGCTGCAGGAACGGAAGCCGCACGGCGCATGGCAGGCGTGGATGAATGCGCTGACCAGCAATGGCGTCAAGGAAATGGTGTACGGCATGGTGGTGCTGCAGAAAAGCGCCTCGCCGCTCCGCGGCACCTTTACGGCGCGCCGCGAAGGCCCCAACTCCACCGTGGACGATTTGCTTGGCTTTCTGGCCGCGGAAACCGAAGGCACCGCATGGGACTTCGGCACATCGATCGAGAACCGGAAGCCGCGCGCGCTGCCGGGCACAACCATGCGCGTCACGCACAAGCCCGCCGGAGGCCAGTGGGAAACCGAGCACTTGGAACTGGTCCGCAAAGAGCCCTTTGAGATCGCTTTGCGCGTGGATCCGGTAACCGCCAACCTCCTGCCGCAGATGGACGGTTCCAAAACCTGCGCGGAACTCCGCGAATCGCTGCCTTTTGCCGTAACTGCGGAACAGTTCGGGGGTCTAGTCCGAATGCTTACGTCTCATCGGATAGTGGTGTTGGAGTAGGAATCCCAAATCAAAATCCGGCAAAATTGTGTGAGATTTTCGCTGGGGTTTCGCCACTTTAATGGCATGAAGCCGATTGCAACCGATTTTGCCGGAACCGAGATCCTCGCTCAGCTCCAATCTTTCGACCCGCGTGACCAATACCACGCCGTGCTTTCCATTTGCGATCTGGGCCGTACGGACCTGTTGCCGGCGGTCGCCCCGCTCATCGGGTCGCCGCTAAAGGACTTGCGCTATCTTGCCGTGCAGGCCATTGGGGACCTGGGACGGCCCAATGCCGCCTATTTCGGACCGTTTCTCGTGCCTTTGCTCGAAGCCAACGACCCGGAAATGCGCCAGTACGCCGCCGAAGCGCTCGGCTCGATGGACTATCAGGCGGCCATTCCCGCCATCGAACGGATGTTGCGCCAGGAAACCGACGAGGAGTCGATTCACTTCACCCAACGCGCGTTGCGGATATTGCGTCGGCAGACCATTGCCGAAGACAGCATCCCGGTATTCCGAATGATGGCGGTAGATCTTTCGGGCGCCGCCGATCAGTTGGCGATCATGCCCGCAAGCATTCACTGAGCGGCTACTTTACGCCCCATTCGCTCACGAGCTGGTCCAGGTGCAGCCGTTTGATCGAATGCATCATTTCGGTGCCGAGCACAAAGCCCTCTTCCGATTCCTTGCAATAACAAACAACCACCACAAAGACTTCGTCGTCGATTTCGGCGCGGATAATTTCTCCGGTCGGATACGACGCCGGGGACAACAGCTTCAAGCCGGCCTGCGAAAGATCCAGGATCTTTGCGTAGGTCGACTCGAGACTCCCCAGGACGCTCACTTTGGCCTGTGTGTGGACGCCAAATCGAGGGTGTTTGCGTTTTTCGTCAGACAATTCCAAGGTGTCGGCGTCAATGGACTCGACGGCCAAGGCCGCGTCGTTCGCGCCGGATGAGTTCGATGATGCTTTTCTCACAATTCCAGAATCCCCGTCCGACGTGTAGCTGAGAACTAGCGAATCACCGTAACCGTTCTACGAAAATTCCCTACGTTTTGCCGTGCGCGCCGCTCAAAAAAGGATCGTTCGATACCTGTCCTTGCCGCTTCGGATGCCTTTTGAAAGTAAGCTTTCGCCTCATTTTTCTGTCCGGCTCGTTCCAATAGATGCCCTTTTACCGCATAAAACGGGGGATATCCGGCTAGGTATTGTTCCAGTTCGCCATCCAGCAATGTCAGACCGTCGGACGGTCCATGACACTGCGATTCCGCCACCGCCCGGTTGAGCCGCACCACTGCCGTGGGGTGCACGGTTTCCAGGTGGACATAGAGCCGGCAGATCGTCCGCCAGTCGGTCGCCTCCCAGCTTTCCGCCAGCGCATGCAGTGACGCGATCCCCGCCTCCAGGTGGTAGCGCGAGAGGGCGTCGCCATGCCCGGCGAGGTCGATGTGATGGATACCCTCGGCGATCCGCTCGCGGTTCCAAAGGCTCCGGTCCTGATCCTGGAGGATCACGACGCCACCGCCATTGGGATCCACTCGCGCCCCGTCCCGAGCCGATTGCAGCAGCATCAGCGCAAACAGCGCGTGCGTCCGAGGCAACGCGGTAGCCGGGTTTCGAACCAGCAACCGCCCCAACCGGATCGCCTCCTCCGAAAACTCTGGGGCATAGACGCTGTATCCCTCATTGAATAGAAGGTAGAGAGCTTCGAGCACGCTGTCCAGACGCCCTTGGCAATCGGCCATCGCCTGCGGCAGGTCGAACTCCGCCTGCAAATCCCGCAGCTTGCTCTTGGCGCGTACAAGCCTCTGCGCGATCGCCGCTTCCGGCATCAGATACGCCCGCGCGATCTCGCGTACGCCCAGCCCTCCGACGGTCTTCAGAATCAGCGCGACTTGCGATTCCCTGGGCAATGCCGGATGACAGCACAGGAAGACCATCCCCAGTTCTTCGTCGACGCCGGTTGCGTCCACCTCGATCGCTTCCAGGTCGGTGATCTCGACCAGCCTTCGATCGCGGCGCAGGACATCGATCGCCCGGTTGCGCGCGGCGCGCAGCAGCCAGGCTCGCGGGTTGTTCGGAACACCGTGGAACGGCCACTTCTCCATGGCCTTGATCAGCGCGTCCTGCACGCATTCCTCGGCAAGGTCCAGGTGCCTCGCGCCCAGCGTTCGCGTCAGAATCGACACCAGGCTCCCGGCGGATTCCCGAAACAACCCTTCGAAGAGGTCCGACATCTTTCTTAATCGCCCGTCGGCTCCACTTGGCGAACCTCCACCACGCCGAACTCGGTGTGCGGGCAACTGGACGCGATGCCGACCGCGTCATCGTAAGTTGCGGCCTCGATCAGGAAGTATCCGCCCGTCACCTCGCGGCCTTCGGTGTACGGCCCGTCGGTGACGACGGTTTTGCCGTTCACGGCGCGAACGGTCCTACCGGTCCCGTCCTCGAGCTTGTTGGACGACACTAGTTTTCCTTCCTGCGCGAGCTTTCCCGCCCAAGCAATGTAGCGTTCGACGATCGCCTGCATTTCCGCGGGGGTGCGCCCGGCGAACGTCTTCGGGTCCTCATGGAGCAACAGCAGATATTGGGGCTCCTTCACTGCACTGACGAACGCCCGAAGCGTGAATCGACACGCGATCTCAATCTTTTTTCGGAGGGAATGCCGCCAACGTCGTGATCCGGCGCATCGCCCATAGATGGCGGCGATCGTG
>JAFDVT010000511.1 GCA_018268875.1 Acidobacteriota bacterium | reverse complement strand
CTGGAACTGTTCTGGATGGATTGGGTGGTCGGGTACGACCTGGACCGCCAGATTTCGCTCGCCGCGCGCATGCAAAAGTCGAGTCGCGGAACGGGATCGAAATGGCTGGACCGGCTGGCGTCCACAGCGAGTTGGTTTCAGGAAGAGTTTCCGAAGTCAGCCAAAGACAAGGGCATTCCGCTGGTGGTGATGGGGATCGCGACGGTTCTGGCTTTTGTCTACGCGCCGCCTTTGTGGCGCGCCGTGCGACGGCGGTACATGCTGGGCCGCATTCGCAACTCGTCGAAGGGCAGGGCGGCGAACGACGCGACCCTGCTGTACGAACGGATGCTGGAACTCCTGCATCAGCGCGGGATCGAGAAACCGGCCTGGCTGACGCCTGTGGAATTCGCACGTATCATTCCGGAACCAGTGACGGCCGGCCTGGTGGCGGATTTTACCGACGCCTACCTGCAGCTTCGCTATGGCGGCGACCGGGAAGCCGTACCTCGCATGTTTTCGCTGATTGCTCGCCTGGAACAAGACGGCGTTCGCCGGTAATCCATCGCGGTTCGCCGTCTGAAAGTAGCCTGGGTCGGGCGTTTGCGCGCAAACTAGGATTCATCATGATTCCCGCAATTGAAGTGCGCGGCCTTCGAAAGAGTTACGGCGACCTGGAAGCGGTTCGCGGTATCGACTTCGAAGTTCAGCAAGGCGAGGTGTTCGGGCTGTTGGGGCCGAACGGCGCCGGCAAGACCACAACGGTGGAAATCCTCGAAGGGCTGCGGCCGCGGAGTTCCGGCGAGGTGAAGGTGCTGGGTCACGACCCGGCGGTGCATGTCCGGCAACTGAAGGATCGCATCGGGGTATGCCTGCAGGCGACCAACCTGCCGGAAAAGATGACGGTTCTTGAGGCCGTGCAACTGTTCAGCTCGTTCTATACGCGCGCCACCGACCCCAAGCGCCTGCTCGAACGGCTGCAGCTTTGGGAAAAGCGCAATGCCTTTTACAGCACGTTAAGCGGCGGCCAAAAACAGCGCGTCGCCCTGGCGCTGGCGATGGTGAACGAGCCGCAACTGGTGTTCCTCGACGAACCTACGACGGGGCTGGACCCGCAGGTACGTTTGGAAATCCACGGCCTGATTCAGGAACTGCGCAACGCCAAGTCCTCGATCGTCATTACGACGCATTACATCGAGGAAGCGGAACGCTTGTGCGACCGGGTTGCCATCATCGACGCGGGAAAGATTATCGAGATCGGAACGCCGCGCGAGATCCAACAGCGCGTGCTGGGCGATTCGATCGTGGAGATGAAAACGGTTTCGGACCTGCCGGCGGAAGTTCCCGCGTTTGCGGAACAGTCGCGCAGCATCGTGGATGGACGCAGCGTCACCATCTACACACGCAAGCCCGCCAAGACGTTGGTTGAAGCCGTGAAGTGGGTGGACGCGCAGGGCATCGAAATCGACGACGTTCGTTTGAAGCATCCAACGCTCGAAGACGTATTCATCGAATTGACCGGAAAGAAGCTGCGGGACTAACACGCCATGAAGGCCTACATTGCCTATATCAAACAGAATCTGTTGCTGACGTTTCGCGATCGCCAGGTCCTGTTTTTCAACTATCTGTTTCCGCTGATTTTCTTCTTCATCTTCGGCCTGGTGACTCACGCCGAGCGCGGAGGCGCGGCACCCGGCCTGGTGACGATGGTGCTGACGATCGGCGTTTTGGGAAGCGGCTTCTTCGGCGCCGGTATCCGCGCCGTGCAGGATCGCGAACAGAATATTCTGCGCCGTTTCAAGGTGGCGCCGATCACGCCGGGTCCGATCCTGGCGGCTGGCCTGATATCGGGGCTGGCGCATTTTATCCCGGTGTTGTTGCTCGTCGTGACCTTGGCAAACGTGATGTACGGCATGCCAATCCCCGAGCGCATGGGGTCGTTGATCGTGTTCGTGTCCGTTGCCGTGCTGGCCTTCCGCGCAATGGGCGGAATTGTCGCCGCGGTTTCGAACTCCATGGCCGAAAGCCAAATCATCATCCAGATTCTGTACTTCCCGATGCTGTTCCTGAGCGGCGCCACGATTCCGCTGCAGGTGATGCCGGAATGGGTGCAGACTTTGGCGCAGTTCCTTCCGTCGACCCACCTGTATAGCGGGCTGCAAATGATCCTGCTGCGGAAGGAAAGCCTGCTGGACAATCCCGCGCCCTTGTTGGCGCTGCTTGTCACCACGGCTGTCGGGACGCTGATCGCGACCAAGCTGTTCCGGTGGGAAAAAGAAGAAAAACTGCCCAGTTCGTCGAAGGCCTGGGTGGCGGCCATTCTGCTGCCGTTCCTGGTGATCGGCGTGTGGCAAACGTACAGCAAGGACCATCTTGCGAAGGCCAAGGTTCTCGACCGGCAGGCGCGGCGCGAACGTTCGCGGCTGTACCGCGATGCGCGTATCGTCAAAGGCGACGGTACGGTGATCGAGCGCGGAGGCTTGTTGGTGCGCAACGGCAAGATCGCCGAGATTTACACGGGCGATTCCCCGGAAGGCGACTCAGTGAAGGCGGACGTTGTGGAAGCGGCGGGCAAAACGCTGCTGCCAGGGCTGATCGACACGCATATCCATCTGGGCGCGCCCGGCGGCTACATGGACTTCTCGAAAGCCGAGGCGTCGTCGCAAATGGATGACGGCGGCAAGGCGATGGAGCGGGAACTGGCTGCCTACTTGTACAGCGGCGTCACCGCCGTGCGCAGCGTAGGCGACTTGCTGGATGCCGTCGAGAAGGTGCGGAACAAAGTCGAAGGCGGCGAGATCGCCGGCGCGGAATTGTTCTATGTCGGGCCGATGTTCACCACGGAAGGCGGCCACGGGACCGAATACTTCCGAGGCATGCCGGAAACCGTTCGCAAGCAGGTGGAAGCGCAGTTCCTGCGGATGCCGAAGACTGGCGCGGAAGCAGCAGCCCAAGTGGCCGAGTTGAAGAAGCAGGGCGTCCACGCCATCAAAGCGATCCTCGAAGCGGGGTTCCCGGGACGTCCGTTCAACCGACTGGATACGGAGATCTACAAGGCCGTAGCGAAGGCCGCCAAGGAAAACGGACTGCCGCTCGCCACGCACACAGGCTCGCTTCGCGACGTGCAGGACGCGGTGGAGGCGGGCACGGCATCGATCGAACACGGCGCCAGGATGGAGGAAATTCCGGTTGTGCTGTTCGAGCAGATGAAAGCCAAGGGCATCGTGTACACGCCAACGCTGTCGGTG
>JAFDVT010000510.1 GCA_018268875.1 Acidobacteriota bacterium | reverse complement strand
GTCCGTCTGCGCAAGACCGATTGTCGCGGCGAAGAACGCGGTAAGCAGGCCGATGATCGCCAGAACTTCCAGGGCGATCGGCGCGTTGTTGAACATCGCGTGCGACCGGGTCACCATGTAGACGCCGGCCGTAACCATCGTCGCGGCGTGGATGAGCGCGGACACAGGCGTGGGACCCGCCATCGCGTCCGGCAGCCAGACGTACAGCGGAATCTGTGCGGACTTGCCGGTCGCGCCCAGAATCAGCAGCAGGCAGATACCGGTAAGGATGCCGAAGCTGGTTTCCTTGGGCATTTGTTCCGCGCCGTGGAAGGCGGTGGCAAAGTCCAGCGAGCCGAACTGAATGAAGATCAGGAACATCGCCAGCGCAAAGCCGAAGTCGCCGACGCGGTTCACGATGAACGCCTTCTTGCCGGCGTCGCCCGCGAACTTTTCCTGGAAGTAGAAGCCGATCAGCAGGTACGAACACAGTCCCACCCCTTCCCAGCCGACGAACAGCAGCAGGAAGTTGGCGCCCAGAACCAGGATCAGCATGAAGAACATGAACAGGTTCAGGTACGCAAAGAACCGGTAATAGCCGCCTTCGTGCGACATGTAGCCGATCGCATAGATGTGGATGAGAAGACCGACGCCGGTGATGATCAGCAGCAGGATCGCGTTCAGCTTGTCGATCATCAGATCGAAGCCGATATGGAAGGCGCCGGATTGGATCCAGGTGAAGTACTTTTCGACGTGGGCCTCTTCAAGCGGGTACAGTCCCGAAAACGTCTTCAGGACCCAGGCGAAGGAGAGCAGCACCGAACCGATGGCAACGATGTTGACCACCGGCTTCGACAACTTTTTGCCGAAGATTCCATTGATCAGGAATCCGATGAGCGGAAGAATTGGAATCAGCCAGAGATGCATCGTGTGTTTACAGTTTCATCGAGTCGACGTCGTCGATCTCGAGCGTTTGCCGGTTCTTGAATACGGTAAGGATGATGGCGAGTCCGACCGCGGCTTCAGCGGCCGCAACCACCATCACAAAGAACGAGTAGATGTGCCCGTCGGCCTTGTTGAACTTATAGGCAAAGGCCACAAAGCTCAGGTTGACGGCGTTCAGCATGAGTTCGATCGACATGAACACCGTGATGATGTTCTTGCGGTACAGGAACCCCGCGCCGCCGATCACAAACAGGATGGCGCTGAGGATCAGGTAGTACGTCACGGGGACCGCCGTGGGCACTCCCGGAGGAAGCGGCAGCATGGTTTAGTCGATCTCCTTGCGGGCCAGAACAATGGCGCCCAGAATGGCGATAAGGATCAGCACGGAGGTGATTTCAAACGGCAGCAGGTACGACGTGAACAGGCTCATGCCGACGTTTTGCGGCGACCCGAAGGCGGGCTTGCCGGGGCCGGATTCCCAGGATCCGAACTTCACCATTTCGTTCGCCGGAATCTGGGTCTGAATGAAGTACCCCACCAGGCCGAGCAGAATCACCAGCAGCGGCGCGCCCAGAAACAGCAGGATCTTGTGGCGGTTGCGCTTCGGTTCGGCCCCCGAGTTGAGCAGCATGATCACGAACAGGAACAGCACCATGATCGCGCCGGAGTAGACGATCAACTGCGCCATGGCGATGAATTCGCCGCCCAGCAGAAGGTACAGCACCGCGAGCGAACCCATGACGCCGATCAGCGACAGGGCCGACGAAATCGGATGCCGTTGCAGCACCATGTTGATGGCGCAGATCACGGTGAGTGTTGCGAAGAGGAAAAAGAGTATCGCGTCCATGATGTCAGTTGGTTGTGGCTGCTACCAGAAGCCCCGTAATCAGCAGATTCACCAGCGCGAGCGGGAACATGAACAGCCAGGCGAACCGCATGAGCTGGTCATAGCGGAAGCGAGGCAGCGTCGCGCGCACCCAGATAAAGACAAACAGCAGGATCAGCAGCTTGGCCGTAAACCAGAACACCGGGGCCAGCAGTTGCTGCACAATCGGGATGCAGAACAGGAGTCCCGCGCCGATAAAGGCCACACCGAACACCGGCAGAGTGATGTTGTCCCACTTGCGGGCCGGCTGCACAAGGCCGTGATAGAGGCAGATCGCGCCACCCCCGATGTGAACCAGCGCTGGAATCCAGTCGCCGATCGCCGGCACCACGATGGGATGCCAGCCACCCAGGAACAGCAGCGTCGCCACCGAGCAAACCGTCACCATGTTCGCGTATTCGGCCATAAAGAACGCGGCGAACTTCATCGACGCGTACTCGACGTGGAAGCCGGCGACGAGTTCGTTTTCCGCTTCCGGAAGGTCGAACGGCACGCGGTTGGTTTCCGCAAACGCCGCGATCATAAAGATGATGAAGCTGAGAATCTGCGGCGCGGGCATCAGAAAGATCGTCCAGCGCGGGATGACGTTGAAGTAGAACCCTTCCTGCCCGTTCACCAGTTCGCGTAGCGACACCGTGTTCAGCATCAGCAGCGGCGACACCAGCGCCAGCGCCATCGGCAGTTCGTAACTGATCATCTGGGCCGAAGAACGCAGGCCGCCAATCAGCGAGTACTTGTTGTTCGACGCCCAACCGGCCAGCGCAATGCCGTACACGCCCATGCCCGACAAACCCAGAATCAGCAGCAGACCGATGTTCAGGTCGGTCAGTTCCATATTCGTGGTGATGTCGGTGAACGGGATCTTGACGTTCGCCTGTCCGAAGGGGATGAACGAAATAGGGATCAGCGCAAAGAACACCGCGACAAACGGCGCCAGGTAGTAGAACACGTGGTTGACATGCGACGGCACCATGCCTTCCTTGGTGATCAGCTTGATGACGTCGGCCAGCGGTTGCAGCAACCCGTGCGGACCCACGCGCTTCGGACCCACGCGCAACTGCACGTGCGCGATCACCTTGCGTTCGATCCATTGGATGTAGGCCAGCGCCGTCATGAAAATGAACAGCACCAGCCCGAGCTTGATGAGGCTGAGGATCATGAAATCCATTTACTTGTACAAGCCTCCCGGAGCTTCCATCACGGTGTTCATGATCTTCGAATAGCGGCCCAGCGTACCGGACGTGAACAGCGTGTTGTCGTCCGAATCGACCTCCGCCGGGTTGTAGTTCGAAGGCACGCGGCCGTTCACCGGTTGGGACTGCGCGGCGCCGCCCGAAGCCACCACCGGCAGCGGCACATGATAACCCTTCACGTGCTTGCGAATCTCTTCGAATACCTTGTCCGGCGTCCAGATGCCCAGGTGCAGACCCATTTCCTTGGCGATCAAACCCATGATCTCCAGGTCCGTCTTAGTACCCATGATCTTCACCGCGGGCTTCAGCTTTTGCACCTCGCCGGTGACGTTGGTGACGGTGCCCGACTTCTCGTAGTTCGACGCCGAAGGCAACACCAGGTCGGCCTTCTGCGCCGTCTCGGTCAGGAACATGTCCTGCACGATCACAAACGCTTTGCCCGACGCCAGGTTCTTGCCCCGCAGCGGATCCTCACCGACCACCCACAGGAGGTCAATGTCCTTGGCGGCAAGCATCTGCGCCACCGAAAGACCCGGCGTGGCAACCGGCTTGTAACCCGGTTCCAGGTCCGAGGCGACGCCCATATCGAGCGCGCCGCGCGAATTCGTGTAATCGACCAGCGGAATGTACTTCACCGGCATGCCCAGCGAATCGCCGAACGCCACCAGTTTGCGAACTCCATCGCCCTTGACGCAATCGCCATAAACGATCACCAGGCTCGCTTCGCCCTTCAGCTTTTCACGCAGCGATTCGAGATGGTCGAGTTCCTTGCCGGCCTCGCAGCGAACCGCGCCCACCGAGTACTGATCCTCGCGAACCGGACCCGGCGTAATCGTATACGTGTGCGACTGATGATGCCGCCAGTTGGCGCGCAACTGGTACGCCATGAACGGCTGCTGTTGCGACAGGTCCGCACCGACAATCAGCGTGGCCTTGGTCGTGTAGAGGTCGCCGGTGCTTGCCAGCGCATCGGTGCGGCCGCTCAACGCGTCGATCAACGTGGTGACGTCGCCCGTGCGGATGTGGTCAATGTTCGCAGTCTTCAACCCGTGGCGGGCGAACTTCTGCAGGAAATAACTTTCCTCGTTCGTGGTGCGGGTGGACCCGATCACGCCGGGATTCTTCGCGGCGGTAAGCTTGGAGGCGGCCAGTTCCAGAGCTTCCGCCCAGGAAATCGGCTCCAGCTTGCCGTCGATGCGCTTCAGCGGCGTCTGCAGGCGTTCTTCGCTATCGATAAAGTCGAACGCGTAACGGCCCTTGAGACACAGGAACTCGCCGTTGATGCCGCTGCGGTCGCGATTGTTGCCGCGCACGATCTCGTCGTTGCGAACGCCGAGCGTGGTCTTGCAGCCGCCGGAACAATGCGTACAGATGGTGCCGACGTGGTTCATTTCCCACGGACGCGTCTGGTAGCGGTACACGCCGCTGGTGAGCGCCCCCACCGGGCAGATGTCGATGCAGTTGCCGCACTCGTCGCATTCCAGGTGATCGCCCTGGTTGGGACCGATCTCCGCCAGCACGCCGCGGTTGATGATGCCGAGCGCGTTGACGCCCATGCCTTCGCCGCAAACACGCACGCAGCGGTAACACAGAATGCAGCGCGGCGCGTCGAAGTACACCACCGGGCTCCACTGCTTCTCGTCCACGTGATGCTTGGTTTCGAGGTAGCGGGATTCGCCGGCGCCGTAGCGGAACACCATGTCCTGCAGTTCGCATTCGCCGCCCTTGTCGCACACGGGACAATCGAGCGGGTGGTTCGACAACAGCAGTTCCAGCGTGCCCTTGCGCGCCGATTGCACCGTCGGCGAATCGGTGTGAACCACCATGCCTTCGGCCACCGGAAGCGTGCAGCCTACCTGCAGCTTCGGAAACTTTTCTACTTCCACGAGGCACATGCGGCAGGCGCCCTGCAGCGAAAGACCTTCGTAGTAACAGAACGCCGGAATCTCGATGCCAGCCTTCTTGGCGGCTTCGATCACCAGCGTCCCGGGGGCTGCCTGTATGGCCCGCCCGTCAATTGTCAGATTGATCAAATCTGCCATGGTTTAGTGAATTCCCACCAGCTCGTGCTTGTGATGATGATGTGCCGCACGGGGCTTCTTCAGATACTCAATAAACTCGCTGCGGAACTTCGTCACGAGCGAAATGGTCGGCATGGCGGCCGCGTCGCCGAGCGCGCAGAACGTACGGCCCAGCATATTCTTCGCCAGCTCATTGATGATGTCGATGTCGGCTTCCGAACCACCGCCGTCGGCATACCGCTGCAGCGACTTCTTCAGCCACGTCGTGCCTTCGCGGCACGGAATGCACCAGCCGCAGCTTTCATGCTGATAGAACTTGATGATGCGCAGCGCCACGGCCACCATGTCCGTATGCTCGTTCATCACCACCATGCCGCCTGAACCCATCATCGATCCGATTTTGGCTACCGAATCGTAGTCCATGGGCAGGTTCTGGCATTCTTCGGCGGTCAGGATCGGGCAGGACGAACCGCCCGGCACCAGCGCCTTCAGCTTGCCACCCTTGACGCCACCGGCGATGCCGTTGATAAACGTCATCGTGTCCATCCCGAGCGGAACTTCGTACACGCCGGGGTTATGCACGTGGCCGGAAACACACAGCAGGCGCGTGCCGCCCGACTTCGGAACGCCATACGACAGGAACTTCGCTCCGCCATCGCGAATGATCGGGACGATCGCGGAAAACGTTTCGACATTATTGAGCAGCGTCGGGCAAGCCCAGGCGCCAGCAACAGCGGGAAACGGCGGCTTCATGCGAGGTACGCCGCGCTTGCCTTCGAGCGAATCCAAAAGCGCAGTCTCTTCGCCGCATTCGTAAGCGCCCGCGCCGGAATGCGTGTGGACATGGAACGTAAAGCCCGTGCCGCGGATGTTTTCGCCCAGCACGCCCGCCGCGTACGCTTCGTCGATCGCGCCGTTCAGATGTTCGATCAGGAACCGGTATTCGCCGCGGATGTACACATACGCATGCTGCGAACCCATCGCATGACCGGCAATCATGAGACCTTCGATCAACTGATGCGGGTCGAACTCGATCAGCAAACGGTCCTTGCAGGTGCCAGGTTCCGATTCGTCGCCATTGCACACGATGTACTTCGGCTTGGGCGAGGAACGGGGAACAAAGCTCCACTTCAGGCCTGTCGGAAAGCCCGCGCCGCCGCGTCCGCGCAGCATCGAAACCTTCACTTCTTCGATGATCTGCTCCTGCGTCATCTGCAGGGCCTTCATGATCGTCTGGTATCCGCCGTCGGCCAGATACGTGTCGATCTTCCACGAATTCGGCTTGCCGAAGCGCCACGTCAGAATACGGGTTTCCGCCGGATTCGGAGGGTTGTACAACGTACCGATGCCCGCCATTACTGGTTCGCCTTTCTGAGGTCTTCGAGAAGCTTATCGAGGGATTCCGGCGTCACGTGGTTGTAGTAGTCGTAGTTGATCGTGGTGGTCGGCGCCCACGAACAGGCGCCCATGCATTCCACTTCTTCCAGCGAAAACAGGCCGTCCGGCGTCGTTTCCTTATGACCGATGCCCAGCTTTTTCGAACAGTGCTCGTACAGTTCCGTACCGCCCACCAGCATGCAGCTGATATTGGTGCAGATCTGCACGTGGTACTTGCCCTGCGGCTTGCGGTGAAGCATCGAATAATACCCGACCACTTCGTCCACCTGCAGCCTGGTGACGCCGCAGCGTTTGGCGACTTCGAGGATCAGTTCCTCGGTCACCGCGCCGGTTTCATCCTGCGCGTAAATCAACATCGGCACCACGGCGGAGCGCGTCTTCCCCTCCGGGTAGGCCTTCAGCATCTTTTCGAACCGTTGTTCGAGTGCGGGTGAGAAGGTCATGTTCTAGCGGTCCGTATCTCCGAGCACGAAGTCCATTGAGCCAAGCGCCGCGATGGTGTCGGCGATGAGCGCGCCTTCAATCATCGGCGAAAGCCCTTGCAAATTGCCAAAGCTCGGCGTGCGCATATGCAGGCGGTACGGCTTGGAAGTACCGTCGCTGACGATGTAATAGGCGATCTCGCCGCGCGGCGATTCGATGGCCTGGTACACCTCGCCCTTGGGCACGCGGAAGCCCTCGGTCACGATCTTGAAGTGGTAGATGAGCGCTTCCATCTGCGTCTTCATCTTTTCGCGTTCCGGCAGCACCACCTTCGGCGCATCGGCCTGAAACGCTCCACCCGGCATGCCTTCCAGGCACTGCTTGATGATTTTCAGGCTCTCGCGCATCTCACTTAACCGAACCCGGTACCGCGCGTATACGTCATTGTCAGTGTGGGTGCACACCTGGAAGTCGAACTTCTCGTAACCCGAGTAGGGCTCGGTGCGGCGCGCGTCCATCGGAATCCCGGCGCCACGCAGCATCGGTCCGGTAACGCCCAACTCGATCATGTCTTCCACCGAGATGTAGCCGACGCCCTTGGTACGGTTCAGCCAGATGGGGTTCTTTTCGAGCAGATTTTCATACTCGTCGACGCGGCTCGGGAACACTTCCACGAACTTGCGGACCATCTTTTCCCATCCACGCGGCGCATCGAGAGCGACGCCGCCCACGCGGATGTAGCTGGTCATCATGCGCTGGCCGCTGAAGAATTCCAGAATCCGAAGCAGTTCCTCGCGCTCGCGGAAGCAGTAAAAGAACATGCTCATCGCGCCAATGTCGAGGACGTGCGTACCCAGCCACACCAGGTGCGAATTGATGCGCGAAAACTCCGTCATCATCACACGCAGAAACTGCGCGCGCTCGGGAATTTCCAACTGCAGGAGCTTTTCCACCGTCAGCGCGTAACAGAGATTGTTCGCCAGGTTCGACAGGTAATCGACGCGGTCGGTGAGCGTCGTCACCTGCTGCCACGTCTTGGTTTCGCACTGCTTTTCGATGCCCGTGTGCAGATACCCGATGTCCGGCTCGGCGCGCGTAATCGTTTCGCCTTCGAGTTCGATAACGATACGCAACACGCCGTGCGTCGACGGGTGCTGCGGACCCATGTTCAGCGTCATGCGTCGCTGACCGCTGGGCGACTCCTGCGGCTCCGGCGCCGGCCTCGATTCTACGGGGTAGTCAATCGCGGATCTCATGTGTGATGGTTACTCGTTCGAATAGCTGTAGCGGTAGCCGTGTACCGGATAATCTTTGCGCAGCGGGTGTCCGTGCCAGTCCTCGGGCATCAGAATGCGCTTCAGATCGGGATGATTGGCGAACTTCACGCCGAACATATCGAACACTTCGCGCTCGTACCAGTTGGCGCCGCGCCACACCGAACACGCCGATTCGATTTCCTCGTTCACGCGAGCCTTCAGCCGCAGGCGGAACCAGTCTTTTGTGCGTTGCAGGTGGTAGACGATTTCAAAGCGCGGGTCGGCGGGAAACCAGTCGACGGCGGTGATGGTGCTGATGCGGTCAAAACCCTGCTTGTGCTTGAGGAACGCGCAGACTTCGACGATCCGCGCCGGGTCGATCACAAGCGTCAGTTCGTGGAACTCGTGTTTGGCTTCGACAACCGCGCCGGGTAGCGCGGCCTCAACGGCGGCGGCATCGGCATGGGACAACACAGTTTCAGGCAACATGGACGTTACGCAGCCTCCCGGTAAAGATCGGTACCAGTCTTGGGACCCGATTTGCGGGGGCGTTCCGGAATCGCCCAATCGAGGGCGCCTTTTTTCCAGATATAGAAATAGCCGACCAGCACCAGTGCGATGAAGAGGAGCATTTCGAAGAACGCAAACCACTTCAGTTGGCGGTAGACGACGGCCCAGGGGTAAAGAAAAACGGCTTCGATGTCGAGCAGAATAAAGACCATCGCCACCAGGTAGAACTTGACGGAGAAGCGGTCGCGGGCATCGCCCGTGGGGGCCATACCGCATTCATAGGGCGTATCTTTTTGCGGGCTCTTCGAGCGTTTGCCCAGGACCGAGGACAGGATGGTAAGCGACGCGGCCATGACGGCCGCGATCACTGCCATTACCAGAACCGGAAAATACTTTTCGAGTTCGCTTGTAGGCATGGTGGTGGAGGGTAGACGTTAAGTGTTTAGTGTATTGAGCCTTGTGCGGGGGTGTCAAACCTCCTAACTGGTCTAAAATGGTCCGACTTCGACCAAAATCCGGCGCCGGTTAGGGCGCCGGAACCACCCGAATCGGGATTTCGTTCAACCTGTCCAATGATCCGAAGCCTTCCACCGAAAGGCGTAACCGGGCGTCGCCGGGCCGCAAGGTTCGGATGCGCATCGACGCTGGCGCCACCAGGTTGGCCTGGTCGACGGTCAGCACGGCCGGATTGTCGACGGATACGCGAACTCGCGCCGGACCGATGGACGGCCGCAGGCGTTGTTCCACTGCCGGCAGAATCGATGGACCGCCCGGAAAGAACCGAACGGTTTCGAACAACGCAAGGTAGGTGAGTTGGACGGAAAGCTCGAGTCCGGCTCGCAACTCTGTTAGGTACTGCGGCGGAGAAACGCCCACCACCGACGGGTATAGCTGAACGGCGAGTTGTGAAGGCGAATACCCACCGCCTGAAATTCGGATGGACACCTCGCCCGAATCGCCAAGCCCCTGCACCCAAAACTGCGTGCCCGCATTGGGCAGTGCGATCTTCGCCGAACCAGGTGTCGCGGGGTCCAGCGAGAGCACGGCTCGCGACGGATCACTGCTTTCAAGCGTCACCGGACCCGGCAAAGCGTCGCCGCGGCCAAAGGAAACTGGGGTTTGCAGATCCTTTCCCACGGAGACTGGCCCGCCGTTATTCAGCAACGCACCATCGACAACAGCCACCGGCACATCCACCGGGGTCGCGCCGGGAACGGCAATCGACAACGTTGCGCGCCCAAGGGCGTTTGGCGTCAACGTGACGGTCCAGTCGGGACCGACTTCCACTGAAACGACCGAAGGATCGCTGGACACGATCCGCGCGCCTTGCCTATATGCGATCGGCAACGGACGCCGATCGAAATAGCTTGCGCCGAGGCGCGTTTGCCTAGGCCCGTCGCGCAATTGCAGGATCGCCACGTTGTCCATCAACGCGCTCTGCGGCGTAATCGCCGTGCACCAGACGAGCGCCCCCTGCCCGCCCGGCGTCGCGTACTCCACCGCCTGCCGCTCTGCCGCATCGACACTGGCGGCAATGCGAATCTGCGAATACGCCGGCACAGTAATTTCCGCAACCAGGTCCGGCGCCTCAAGATCACGAGCAAACCGGAGTTCGCCGGGATTCGCGCTGCGAAGTACCGCGGGCTCGCCAAGCAGAAACGGGATGGGCGCCCGATTGATCAGCGAAAAGCCGCGCGCGGTGACGCAGGGATCGGGTCCGGGCAGCGTCGGCAAGGGGCGAACCACTTCCACCAGCAAGGAGGCGACGCGAACGCCGGCGTTAGATTCCAGGATCAGTTCCGTGTTGCCTTGCGCACCGGGCGTGGCGGTTATCGTGATGGGAGCCCGGTTGGAGATCGTAAAATCGAGGTCGCTGGGTGTGACACTGGCCAACGCGGGGTTCGCAACGCGAACGCGGAACTTTGGCGGCGCAACGCCAGGGCGTATGTTGCCGAAAGCGTCGTATCCGGCATACACCAACCCACTACCATCCACGACCAGTTTGCCGCCGAACGGTACTTCAAAGCTGGCCCGCGGCGTAAACACGCCGACGCGGAATGCTGCTGGCCACCTGTCTCCACCGGTGTGAATGGTAACGGTCGCAGCGCCTGTTGCCGCGTAAGCCTCCAGCACGGTGTTTTTCCCCGATCCGGCAACCCGAATTCGTGAGGGGTCGGAACTGACAGCCGTCACGCCATCGGGCAGCGGCAGTGGATAGTCGTAACCAGTGGCGACCTGTTGCGGAACAAACACGGCCAGATCGGCGAAGGGAATGCGAACCGTGGCTTCGAACGCGTCGGTGCCGCCTCGCCAAACCGCCCCACCCCAAGAGGACGTTGACGTCCCTACGACATGAATCGTACCGTCGCCGTACTCGATCATCGAACTCGCCTCGTCGATCCCATCCCCGCCGGCAGGCATCCAAAGAGGCACGCTTCCTGTACTAAGATCCACTGCCGTAAGAAAGCCATCCGGCGTGTCTTCGCCGTCATAGCGTCCAGCGATCAACGCGTAGTTTTGCTTGAGCAGCAGGTCGCGAACGCGAGTGCTTTTGCGGATGCCGTAAAGAGCTTGGACGGCAAGCGTCTCCGGGTCGAACCGCGCCACGGCGCGATCGGATACGGCCACCAAACCCCAACCGGCGGACGACACTCGTATGGATCGCACAGGCAGTCCGCCGGGGAGCGCCGATCGTCTGTCCGCCGCCCCATCCGTGCGAATCGTGCGCAAACTGCCGTCGGCCGAACCGGCAACGACGACACCCGCGTTCTCGATAGCCGTCGTGATGGCCGCGCCATTCAGGTATCCCGCGACAAACGGCTCCACGATGGTACAGATGTAGTTGGTCGCGGGCTCCTTCGAAAAAGGACCGCTATCCGTCGTCAGAAGATCCGGTGAATCGGTGTTGACGATCACCATCGAATCCGTAACCGCTACAACGCGGTCGCGTCCCGAACCTCCGACATAGCTGGCTGAGATCGTGGAGGTCGCCGGACGCACGATCCCGTAGTACACACTTAGCAGGAATCCATCGGTCTCGCCGCCCGCATAAGCGCCCCGCACCGAGGGTGGCGATGTTGCAGAGGACGTGCGGAACGATGACGTCGAAGCCAGCGGGAGATCGCGCGAGGTCGTCTCGCCCGCCAACACATAACCACCAAAGACCGGGAACAACGCCGTCGGACGTTCATCGCCGCTACCGCCGAAATAGAACACGCGGCCGCTGGTCCAGATAAACACGTCCCTTCCGCCGCGTGGCGGGCTATATGCGAACGGATAGTCGATGGAGGTTGTGGTACCCGCCACCATCCCCGCGTCCAGAAGTTCGTCATCGCCACTGCCGCCGTAGAACCTCACGGCCTCGAACTCCGGATCGATCACAAGCTCGCGGCTGCTGTCGTACTCGCCCAGCCCAAACGTCACCGTGTTGCCTCTTAACTGAAACCAGGCATCCACCGGCGTCTTGTTGCCGTCGAGATCTCTTTGATACGCAACCGGCCGGCGATGCCGCAGGTCCCCATCGAACACCAGCGAACCTGCCTCATCGATCCGCAGCGACTTCTTCTGCCCCGTAAACCGCACCGCAATCGCCCGAGGATTCGCACCAGGAGCCACAACGTAGTCGTACTCCGCTCCGTAATGCACAAGGGCAATGCCAGGAAACACCCCACGCCGCACAATGCGATCAAAAACAGGAACCTCCTCGCGCCACCGTTCGCGAGGTCCGACATACGAAGTAATCGTGGAAACAGCAACCGAATCCGCGACAGGCTTACCCACGGATTCCATATGAATCGAAGAACCGGAAGACGTCCGAAACACCGTCTCCCGGTCCGTCAAAAACACCGAAACATCGCGCGACCGCAACAGATAGCGGACCTGCGAATCCGTCTGCCCGAGGTTCTTCTCAAACCCCGTCGAGGCGACAACCAAAAATAAAGGCAGCAACATACTATGACACCGCTACTGAGCAGGCGCGAGAACCACCGCGCGAATTCTGGTGAGACGCGGCAGAATCGGGAATCCATCCACCCGCATCCGTATCGCGGTTTCCCCTTCACGAACTCCTCTAACAATCACAGGCGTGCCAGGATTTGTGATCTCTGTCGCGCCATACTCGACGGTGGCGATGGATAGATCGTCGGACTCGAATCGCAGACGCGCGGGAGCCGCGCCCGGGCGCAAGGGCTGCGGCGTGGCAAGATCAACAACCCCGAAGATCTCCGGACCTTCAAACAGTGCGAAGTAGACAGGCCACAAAACCGCTTCCTGTCCCTTCCACACATGAACGGTGTCGGTCCACGACTTTTCGAACCCAACCGAGGAAGGATACAGACGCACCACTCCGGCTGTTGGCGAGAAGCCGCCGCCATAGGCGTTTAGCGTGACCGTTCCGGAGTCCCCGAGTCCATGTACAAACACCGGCCCTTTCGTCACAATCTTCGCTCGTCCGGCCTCATCCCAACTGGTCGAAAGAAGCACTCGCGAAGGGTCGCCGCTTTCGATGGTTACCTCATCCACGCCGGTCAGGAATCCGCGAAGGTGCAGCGACGCGATCAGATCGCGCCCCACGCGAACTTCCGGAAGCACAACGGAGCATCCCTCCAATACCGTATAGACCACGTTCATCACTTCGAGTCCCGCCCGCTCCAAACGAATGGTAGAGGTCCCCCGCCTCTTGGGCGTCAGAAGAATGCTCCAGTCGGGCAGTACTTCTACTTCGATAACCGCAGGATTGGAAGAGGCGGCACGGGGCGGTATCAGTTGTACCGGAATCGGGCTGCGGCTCGGTTCCTGCAACGCAATGGGAAACTGCTTCGGTCCGTCCTGCAGTTGCAGTTTCGTGACAAACGGCGTGAGGTAAAGCTGGGGCGAACCCACAAGGCAACCCACCCGTCCACCGGCACGCGCGGACTCCGGGTACGAATACACGATGCCTGTCCCCTTTTTGGCGGATGAACTGGCCGCAATTCGAATGCGCGCATTGGACCCAACGGTCAGCTCATCGACGAACACCGGTTGACTCACATCGCTCGCAAATTGCAGATCGCCAGGACGCTCGCTGCGCAACGTCACCAGCTCATCCGTTGGTGACACCGG
>JAFDVT010000050.1 GCA_018268875.1 Acidobacteriota bacterium | reverse complement strand
TCGCTCAGCCGCGCCTGGTGCCTGTATGGCATTTCCGGGGCGCTGCCGCCTAAGCATCCACGCACCGCATCGCTTCGAAATGCGGCCGATAAACTGCTGCAAACCGCGCTGCCCCACGTCACCGAAGGCAACTACGGCGGCGAACATTGGCTCGCCTCGTTCGCGGTCTACGCCCTTAGCCAAGGAACAGGATCATGAAGACTCTAGCGGTAATCGGCGCGGGTAGCTTCGGAACGGCCCTCGCCATCGCCTTTGCGCCGCGTGTCGAACACGTCCGCCTCTGGGCCTTTGAACAGGACCTAGTGGACGCCATGCGCGCCAACGGCGAAAACGAAGTCTTTTTGCCGGGCTTCCGCTTGCCGGGCAACATCAGCTTTACCACCGACCTCCGCGAAGCCGTCACCGGCGCGGACTGCATCATGGGCGCCATGCCGTCGCAGCACGCCCGCCGCCTGTACAGCGAAATGCGGCCCTATTTTTCGATGCGCCAGCAGCGGCTTGTCAGCGCCACCAAAGGCATCGAAAACAGCACGCTGCTGCGGATGTCCCAGGTGATCGAACAAGTGCTGGACCGTCCTCCCGTCGCCGTCCTCACCGGACCCAGTTTCGCCAAGGAACTCGCCGCTGGACTGCCCAGCGCGATGGTGGTCGCGTCCAACAACCGCCACCTGGCGAGCGAAATTCAGGAGCATTTTTCGGGCGGATTCATTCGCCTGTACACGCAGGACGACCCCATCGGCTGCGAGATCGGCGCGTCGATCAAGAATGTCGTATCGGTAGCCTCCGGCATCGTCGCGGGATTGCGCCTGGGACACAACACCACCGCCGCTTTGATCACCCGTGGACTCCGCGAAATGACCCGCCTCGCCGAAGCCCTGGGAGGCCGCGCCGAAACGTTATCGGGCCTCGCCGGCTTGGGTGACATGGTGCTGACCTGCACCGGCGACCTGTCCCGCAACCGCCGCGTCGGTATCCTGCTGGCGGAAGGACAAACGCTCGAACAGATTACCGGTTCGATGCGAATGGTCGCGGAAGGCGTACACACGACCTACGCGGCGTATGATTTGGCGGTGAAGCACAACCTCGACATGCCGATCGTAAAGGCGATGTACCAGATCCTGAAGAACGGCAAAACGCCTCGCGAAGCCATCCACGAGTTGATGGAGCGCCCCCTGCGCGGCGAGTAGCATCTGGACAGTCTATGATCGAGGTAGGATGTCCAAAACGTTCCCAGCCGTGTACGAGAACGGGGTCCTCCGTCCCCTTGAAGCAGTCGACTTGCCGGAACAGCAAGTGCTGACGCTACTGGTAACCGCGAGCGAGGACGATAGCGATCTCCTGGACCATGAGTTGATGGCACGCATCGACGCCATGGATCTTGGAGAAATACCGACACACGAAGAAGTACGTCGAATCTTGTCCAAGATTCCAGGCTCGTTGGCTGACGACATCCGGGCTGAGCGCGACGGGCGCAGATAGCAAATCGCATGGCCGGCTTCTTCGACACCAGCGCGCTGGCAAAGGTTTATCACGACGAGCCCGGCGCGGATTTCATGCGAAATCTGGTGCGCAATTCGGCGGCCCCTTATATCGCCAATCTCGGCGTGGTCGAGATGTATTCGGTGCTTTCGAACAAGGTACGAAGCCTGGCGATTAGTACGGATGAGGCCCGGATAGTTCGCAGCCACTTTCTATCCGATATCCGGAAGGGCGCGTTTCGTGTCGTAGCTCTGAACCGGAGTCACTTCGCCCACGCACAGACATTGCTGGAACGGCACGGCGATTCTGAAGGACTTCGTACGCTCGATGCGCTGCACCTGGCTGTTGCGCTGGATCTCGCCAAACGAAACCTCGCCGAAATGTTGCTCACGTCAGACAACGTCTTGCTGCGAGTAGCTCTCCGCGAAGGGTTGGTAGCGTTCAATCCCTCGCTGGCCGTCTAGCCCTTACCGAACCGAACTCGGGCTACCGGCTAGCTCGCTTGCTATACGCGCCGAACGTCGAACCTTCCTCCGCCAATTTCACCAACAACGGCGCGGGAGTCCACAACTCTCCATGCTGCCCCTCGAACTCCTTGATGCGCGCGTACACCTTGTCCAGACCCACCAAATCCGCGTACTCCATGGGACCTCCACGATACGCCGGGAACCCGTAGCCGTTGACGTACACGATGTCGATGTCCACGCTGCGCAGCGCAAAGCCTTCCTCTAAAATCCGTGCGCCTTCGTTCACCAGCGCGTACAAACAGCGGTCCACGATCTCCTCCTCGCCGATCTCCCGCTTGGGGACCTCGGTCGTCCATTCTCGAACCCATGCTTCCACTTGCGGGTCCACCGACGCCTTGCGCTGCGCGTCGTAGACGTACCAGCCGGCGCCGGTTTTCTGCCCAAAACGGCCCATTTCGCACAATTTATCTTCTGCAATCGGCTGACGAACCCCGGGCTTTTGGAGATGCGCGATTTCTTTGCGTATCCGCCAACCAACGTCCAGCCCCGCGAGGTCACCCGTGGCCAGCGGACCCATCGCCATCCCAAAGTCGTACAACGCGCGATCCACGGCGGCGACGCTCGCGCCCTCTTCCACCAGGAACTGCGCCTCACGCCGGTACGGCCCGAACATCCGGTTGCCGATAAAGCCGAAACAGTTGCCCGCCAGCACGCTGACCTTGCCCAGCTTTTTGCCCAACTGCATGCACGTGTTGATTGCCGCGAGGCTGGTCGACGCGCCGCGCACCACTTCCAGCAGCTTCATCACATTGGCCGGCGAAAAGAAATGCGTGCCGATCACCGATTCCGGGCGCGAGGTGGCAGACGCGATCTCGTCGATGCTCAGCGTGGACGTGTTCGACGCGAGAATCGCGCCGGGCTTGGCGATCGCGTCCAACTCGCGGAACACTTCCTTCTTCAGTTCCATCCCCTCGAACACGGCCTCAATCACGATGTCCGCCTGGTCGAACCCGTCGTAGCCCAACTGCGGCGTAATCAGCGCCAGCCGCTTGTCCATCGTTTCCTGCGAAAAACGGCCTTTGCTGACGGAATTCGCGTAGTTCTTGCGGATCGCCGCCATGCCACGTTCGAGCGCCTGTTCCGACGCCTCCTTCACACGCACGGGGATGCCCGCGTTGGCAAAGCACATCGCGATGCCGCCGCCCATGGTGCCCGCCCCGATCACTGCGGCGTTCTGGATCGTGAACGACGGCGTGGTCTTGTCGATCCCCGGAACCTTGGCCACTTCGCGCTCGCCGAAAAAGATGTGGATGAGCGCTTTGGACTGGTCGGAATACAGGCAATCCATGAATAGCTTTTGTTCATATGCCAGGCCTTCATCGAAGGGCATGACGCCCGCCGCTTCCACCGCGTCGATAGCCCGTTGCGCGGCGTTCAGATTGCGGCTTCGCTTCGCGGCGGCCTCGCGCAAGGCCGTAAAATCGGGCTTCTCCGCAAGCTTGGCATCTTTGTCCCGCGTGCGAACCAGAGGCAACGCCAGCGCGGTTTCGCGAGCAAACGCGATGGCCCCGGCAAGCAGATCCTCACCCGGCGCCAGAACCCGATCCACGATCCCCAGTTCGAATGCCGTCGCCGCATTGACAGGATCGCCAAAAGCACACAGTTCGGCCGCTTTCGCGAGACCAGTGAGGCGAGGCAAGCGCTGCGTGCCGCCCGCACCGGGGATCAGGCCAAGCTTGCATTCCGGCTGCCCCACATGCGCCGTGGACGCCGCGATGCGGTAATGACAGGCCATCGCAGTTTCGAGGCCGCCGCCCAATGCATGACCGTCAATCGCCGCGATCACCGGCTTGCCGCAGTTCTCGATCGTATGTAGGACTTCGTTGAGTCCGATGCTGTCGCGCTTGCCGCCCGCCGCGGCGATCTTGCCGAACTCGCGTATGTCAGCGCCGGCAATGAACCGGTTGTTCGCGCCAATCAGGATCGCGGCCCGTACCGACGCGTCGTCGCGAATCCTGGCAATCGCGTTGGCGATCCCTTCCGGCACACCGGGGCTTAGTGCATTGACCGGCGGATTCTGAATCGTAATCACCGCAATGCCGTCGTTTTGCGTCAAAACCACGAGGTCCTGGGTCGAAAGGGTGCTCATGCCACCCTCAAGGCTACAACAAAGCCTTTCCCGAATGCTTCTTGTTCTTCCGGCCGCGAACCGCGCCGCGAATCTGGTTGGCCAGCGCTTCTTCAAAGTC
>JAFDVT010000509.1 GCA_018268875.1 Acidobacteriota bacterium | reverse complement strand
TTCGTACAACATGCAAATGGTCCGCGACAAAACGCTGCTGCCGTTGTTGACCCAGATGGCGATCTTTTCGTCGATCGACGGCACCGAACGTACGCTCGGCCCCGGCACCATGCGCCTGCGAGGCACGCTGGAGTTCGACGGCGGCATGCCGCCCATTCGCCTCGACAACGCCTTCGCGTCCGATACGAACGCGCCCGCCCTGGCGGCAGCCTACACGTCCTTGCCGATCTCCTACGCGTTACTGTCCGGTATCGACACGCTCAAGCCCAAGTCCGTTTCGATTGAAATCGAGGCCACAGATTCCAAGAAATCCTTCCAACTCGACCAGGCCTGGGTGTCCGCGCGCGAGGCTCGCGCCGGTGAATCGGTCGAAATCAACTTGTCGTTAACCGGCGAGAACGGCGCCGAACTCTTCCGCAAAGTGAACTTCCCCCTGCCCATCGGCATGTCGCCCGGCCCGTTGTACTTCACGATTTCCGACGGCATGACCTCCAATTTCTCCGAACTCCTGCAAACCGCCAGCACCCGTTCGCGAACTCCCGGCCAAGTGGCGGAACTCTTGAACTCCCTGCGCCCCAACGACCGCATGACCATACGTGTCTGGCGCGCCGAACCCGCCTACGCCGTCCCGGGCGCGGAGATCCCGGACCCGCCTGCTTCGGTGGGCTTGGTGCTCGCCCGCCTGCAAACCTCCGGCGCGCTGGCCAACAACTCGGCGCGCGGGGCCAAGATCGCAGAAATGGAAGTGGACTTGAACGGCTCCATCGGCAGTGGTTCGAAGACGCTGCAAGTGGAGGTCAAGGAACCGCAATGAAGTTCGCTGTCAGTCTATTGTTATTGTTGGCGAGCGGCAGGATGCTTCCCGCCGCGACCACCGCCACCTGGGAAATGAACGGCTACAGCGATTTCCTGCGAGGCAAGCTGCAAGGTCTGTCGCTCAATCGGGAAGGACGCCTCGCGCTCGCGCCTCGCCTCGATGCCGTATTTTCGAGCGAACAGCCGGAAATCTGGTCCATCGCGCGTGGCAACGACGGTTCGCTGTACCTCGGCACTGGCCACCGCGGCCGCGTTTACCGTGTCGAACCAGGCGCCAGCAAAGGCACCCTGCTTTGGACGTCCGATCAACCCGAAGTCTTCGCCGTCGCGGTCGATGCGAAGGGCGTCGTCTACGCGGGAACTTCGCCGGACGGCAAGGTGTACCGCATCGAGAACGGCACCGCCACCGAGTACTTCGCACCCGGAACCCGCTACATCTGGTCGTTGCGCGTAGGTCCCGACAATGCGCTGTACGTCGGCGCGGGCGAAGCCGGCAACATCTATCGCGTCACCGCGGCGGGTAAGGGCGAGCTCTATTTCGAAAGCGGACAGGCCCACATCACGACGCTCGCGTTTGACCGCGAAGGCCGCCTTCTCGCCGGCAGCGAACCCAACGGCGTCCTCTATCGCGTCGCCAGCAAGGGCAAGGCGTTTGTCCTGTTTGACTCGAATCTCCCCGAAATTCGCACGATTCTGCCGATGCCCGACGGCTCCATCTACGCCGCCGCGTTAGGAGGTTCGCTCGCCAAGCGCGGAGGTACGCCCGGCGCGATTTTGGGCATCCCCAACGCGCCCGCCGTCACCACCACGGGAACTTCCATCACCGTTACCGATTCGCAGGCGGGCTTCCCCAAGTCGGCCGAACCGAAGCCCAACGTCACGTCGACCTTGAGCACGTCGTCCATTGTCACGCCCGCGCAGGCGTATGAAATTTCCGGCATCGACAAGTCAGCCATCTACAAGATCGGCGCCGACAACATGGTGGAAAACATCTGGACCTCGAAAGACGAAAACATCTACGATCTCGCGCTTGCCGAAGATGGCACGCTGCTGTTTTCCACCGATGGCCAGGGCCGCTTGTATCGCCTGAACGACGATCGCCGCCCGACCTTGATTCTGCAGACCAACGAAGGCGAGACCTCGCGTCTCATCGCGTCGCCGGAAGGCCTGTTTGCGGCCTCCGGAAGCGCCGGTAAGATCTATAAGCTCGCCACCGCGCTGTCGCCCAAAGGCGAGTTCGAGGCTCCTGTCCACGACGCCGGTTCTGTGTCGCGCTGGGGCCGCCTGCACTGGCTGGGCGAGGTTCCCACTGGTACGTCGGTCGAGTTCCGCACACGCACTGGCAACTCGTCGAGACCCGATGCCACCTGGAGCGATTGGTCCGCGCCGTTGCGCGATTCGAAGAATGCGCTGATTTCAAGTCCGAACGCGCGCTTCATCCAATGGAAGCTGTCGATGACGGGTACCGCGGCCGCGTCGCCTTCCATCCACTCGGTCAGCGCCGCGTACCTGCCGCAGAACAACGCGCCGATCGTACGCAGCGTGTCGGTATCGTCCGCCGCCAAACCGGCGTCCGCGGCTACCAGCGCCGCAAACGCCAATGCGAACGCCAGTTTCAGCGTCACCGTAACCGAAAGCGGCGAGGCTGCCGCCGGAGCGAACACACAAGCCTCCGCGCTCTCCCGCAGCGGCGGCCAACAGACGCAGGTCACCTGGCAGGCCGACGACCCCGAAGGCGACAAGCTCATTTACGCCCTGTATTTCCGCGGCGAAGACGAACGCGAATGGAAACTGCTGCGCGCCAATCTCTTCGAAAACACGTACATGCTCGAAAGCGATGTGCTCGCCGACGGCCGCTACCACTTCCGCGTTGTCGCGTCGGACCGTCCGTCGAATCCGCCCCAGTATTCGCGCGAAGCCGAAGGCCGCAGCGCGCCCGTGCTGGTGGACAACACGCCGCCAGTGCCCCGCATCGCCGCGACCCGCCGCAACGGCGACACCATCGAAATCGACGTCGAAGCGACGGATCAAACCTCGATGCTGCGCCGTTGTGAGTACTCGCTGGACGCCAATCCCTGGCAGCCGG
>JAFDVT010000508.1 GCA_018268875.1 Acidobacteriota bacterium | reverse complement strand
TCACTCATCCGTGTTTGCCATGACTTGCTCAGCGCCACGTCGACCTTCGCGAGGAGCCGTATGCGGGTAAGCCGCACGTACGGATCTGTGAGGGCGAAGCCGGATGGCCTAGCTACTCGACCACACTCCGACACGAGAACGTCGTGAAGGTTGTGGAATGGGGGTTTACGGCGGCAGATGCGCCATATCTGGCGATGGAGTTCATCGAAGGGCCGACACTCGCCGACGTGCTTTGTCGGAGCGGCCCTTTGCCTCTAGACCGAGCTATCGCCATCGCGGTTAGCGTCGCAGATGCTCTCGTGGAGGCACACCGGCTAGGGATAGTACATCGTGACCTCAAGCCAGCCAACATCCGGCTCGCCACGCCTCACGGGGGTGACCCCGTGAGGGAGGGCGCAGTCAAGGTTGTAGACTTCGGGCTGGCCCGTGCGATGCACGATCCGCAGCAGCATTTGACGAGAGCGGGTGTAACGCTGGGCACGCTGGCGTATATGAGTCCGGAGCAACTGGTTTCCGGAGAACTGGCGGGCCCGAAGAGCGACGTCTTCGCCTTGGGATGTATTTTGTACGAGATGCTCACGGGCAAACAAGCATTTGCCGAAGAGCCATTCTCGCGAATCGGGCGCGACTCGCCAACGAACTTGCGAGAACTCCGAGCCGACGTCAGCAGTCGCCTCGACCGCGTCGTGCGGCGTTCGATGGAACGCAGTCCTTCAGCACGCATGCCATCGGCCGAGGAATTTCGAATCGCGCTTCGGACGTCGACCGGCGGTTGCCGCCGGGCAGCGGCGGTACGGTGGGCAGCAGTCGCGTTCCTTGCGTTGACGATGGGGATCGGCGGCTCCCGCAGCGCTCAGCGTCAGCCCACGGCGGTCGCGCAGCAGCTGCCAGTGACACACGAATCTGTTTCGCAAGTCGCGAGTACTTCAGGGGCCACCTTCGCCGCAATTGAAGAGGTGACCGATGATGGCACCGCCCAGGACACCGAATTGGAACCCGTGCCGGACTCTGACGATTTCGAGGCGAATGTAATGGCGCACCCTGTTCGCAGGCGCACTCCAAAGCAACGGCCACATGCATTGTCGAAAGGGGTCAGGCTCGTGCTGGACGAGGAATCGATGAACGTCTTCGATGTTCGCATAGATTCAGATTCTGAATCTCTTTCCAGCAGAGAGAGCAATCGGCCCTATATCGTCCAGTTTGCGGCCCTTCTCTCTGCGAGCGCAGCGGACTCGGTCGCGTCTACGATTCATCTGAAAGGAGTCCCAACGCGCGTGCTCAGCTCCGAGGCCCAAGGCGCGCTTGTCCACCGGGTTGTCGCAGGGCCCTTCAAAACGCGCAAGGAGGCGCAGCGCGTGGCACAAAGTAGCAAACGAGATGCATTCGTGTACTCGTTTTGAGGTAGAGAATGCTTAGAGAGCGACGGCTGCCCCGACACGCCCCGAGGATGGGACGAACCTTCATCACATTTCAGCGGATCGCGCGTGACGATGATCGGTTGACGCCGCAGCTGCACTTGGACAAGCGCTTTCAGGTGCAACGAGGCATCACGCGGATCGCCCCGCATCGTGTGACCCGGCGCTACGCGACGCAGCATGGTCGCCCGCTGCGGCATTGTCGGCGCCGATGGAAGATCGAACGGCTGTTCGCCTGGCTGGAAAACTTCCGGCGGGTTGTCACCCGTGACGAGCGCCATGCCGGCAACTTTTCGGCTTCATCGCGTTAGGCTGCATGCCTATCTTGCTCCGGCGCTTATAAGCTGAGTTCTGGAGCAGAACGCATCACCCGCAATCCGGGCATCTGTCAAGTCCGTGCGGACGAAAGTGCCGGTTGCCGCGGCCTCTTCTGGTACGCACATTGGCGCCGCTATCAACGTAGTGGAAGCTGGAGCGGACAGAAGGACCGTTGCAATAGACTGTTAGTCGGCCCACGAACTGTCTGCCAGCTTCGAGTTTTACTCGCCGCCTGTGCAGGGAGGGACTGATGAACGGTAGGAAGCAGCAAGGTCGGAGGTGGATGGTTCTTCTGTGGATCGCTTGTGCAACGGAAGCATGCGGCGGAGGAGATGGGGGTTCAGGCTCTACGCAACCTCCGACCTCGCCACCCAAAGTCGCCACGATATCTCTGTCACGAGATACGGCAACGCTCGTTCCGACGGCCGTCGTGCAGCTGACGGCGACGCCGAAAGACGGATCGGGCAACTCGCTGAATCGACCAATTTCGTGGACTTCCTCCGACGAATCCAAAGCTCGCGTATCCAGTGGCGGAGACGTCACGGGTGTCGCTGCAGGAGCGGTGACCATTTCAGCGTCGTCTGACGGCATCACTGCTCAGGCAAGAGTGACGGTCAAGGAAGGAGCCGTCGTTGGAACTAGTGGCGGTTCGGTTTCCGCTCTGGCAGGAAGCGTAGGACTCGATATTCCTGCCGGAGCGTTCGCGCAGGCCACGATGTTGACGGTCGAACGAACAGGCTCACTACCGGTCGATCCGCGTCTTGTCGGCGAGACCGCTGTGCTTCTCGACGCCGGCACTGCGACGGTTAGTCAGCCACTTCAGCTGCGGTTGAAGTATGCTTCTGACAAGGTGCCCAGCGGGCCGCCAGAGCGACTGCTCAGGCTTCACGGGCTGCGCAACATGCAATGGACGCTCGTTGCGTCCGGCGTTGATGGCACCGCAAAGGTCGTGTCAGGCGCTATTCAACAGCTCGGAACGTACGCCGTTCTCACTCCGGCGTTTGTGGCGGGGGTTGTCATCAGTCCCTCAGCGACGGATCTCAGGGTAGGAGACACCTTAACTCTCAATGCACGCGCAGTTGACCAATCACAGAACACGTTGGCAGATCGCGAAATCGTCTGGCAGTCGACTGACGCGTCCGTCGTCACAGTGAATTCCCAGACAGGCTTTGTCACCGCGGTTGGAGCGGGAAGTGCCAGCGTTAGTGCAACTATTGAAGGAAAATCTGCGGCTGTTCAATTCAGAGCCATCGAACCAGTAAAGAACATAACGCTGCAGGTGCCACAGCCTCTCGCTGTATGGAGTTCCGTGCAGCTGGTCGCCGTGACGAAAGATCGAAATGGAAACACATTAAATGGACGACCTGTCGCATGGATCAGCTCCGACACTCTCGTCGCACGGGTGAGTAGCGCCGGCGTGGCAGAAGGCATGGGACCTGGCACCGCCGTGATTTCCGCGACGAGTGAAGGCGTGGTGGGTTCGGCATCCATTGCAGTTCCAGTTCAGCCGCCTGTCACAATATCCACGATCAACCCTTCGCCACTTTCTCGCGGTATCAGTGCGACAGTAACGGGCTCGAACTTCGCACGGCGTGTTTCTGACAATCAGGTGAGTGTCGCTGGAATCTCGGCGCAAGTGCTCTCGTCCACGGCGACACAGCTGCAATTCCGTGTGCCGAGTTCCGGCTTGCCATGTCAGACCACCGCGCCTTCTACTGTCGCCGTCGCAAGACTCGGTAGCACAGCAGTGAGTGCTTCAGTACCGCTGACAGTTCAATCGACGCGCACGCTTTCCCTCGGTGCAGAGCCGCTGTACTTGGATGCAAGCAATGCAGCGTGCATATCGGTGGCTGTCACGGCGGGTCAGGAGTACCTGATCGCTGCTTCGAATGCGCAGACGTCTGCCACTTCGCTCGCAGGGTTCGACCTCATTGCGACTAACACGGTTCCGGCCGCAGACGTCTCTCGCATTCAAATCGAACCGCTTCGCGACGCGTCGCAGGCTCCGAGGGCGGTTTCGACGCGCAGCCTACAACAAGTGCCTCTGGGCGCTCCGGTTGATCCACATCTCTCACTCGTTGAGCGCAACCGAGCTGAATTCGCCCGACATGGTTCTCCAGTGGCAGCCATGGCGGCAGCGCGCCGGAGTCGTCTGAGTGCAGATCGCGCGAGTCGCAACATCTCCACGACGCTCGGGGCGCTCAGTGCAGTGCGAGTCCCGGATCTAAGCGCGACGGACTTCTGTAATTCGTATGCGACAATTCAGGCGCGGACAGTGTACGTCGGACAGAAATCTATCGTTGTCGAGGACTTGGCTTCTCCGCTCGCCGGACAAATCGATTCGTATCTCACGCAAATCGGCCAGCAATTCGATACCCAGCAGTATCCCGTGCTGACGAACTATTTCGGCAATCCATTGGCGCTCGA
This sequence comes from Acidobacteriota bacterium, assembly GCA_018268875.1. Classification (GTDB taxonomy): domain Bacteria; phylum Acidobacteriota; class Terriglobia; order Bryobacterales; family Bryobacteraceae; genus F-183. The sequence continues at coordinate 282 of JAFDVT010000508.1, read as the reverse complement.
TTCTCAACTCGACAACAATGGGCGATTGGTCATGGTATTCTCGCCCAAGATCAACCTCGTGTCTGGGGTGCTTGGTTTCGTTGTTTCATGCGACTTATACCCGCAGACGATGCTTTCGTCAAGCAACGAAGGTGAGCTCTTTTACGCGAGAATTCCCACGACGCTCACTGGAAACACTACCGCCGCGGCGCCGGGCTGGTTCTGGTCTATTCGCTCAACCGTGATCCACGAATCGAAGCACCTTGCCTCGTATGCGGAACGGATCAGTCGCGGGGGACTCAC
>JAFDVT010000507.1 GCA_018268875.1 Acidobacteriota bacterium | reverse complement strand
TGCGGATCGCTGCGTCCCCGGTCCCATACGCGACGTCGTCTCCGTTCCACGCTACCGCGTCCTCGAACACGTTCGTCAGCGCCGCAACGTCGCGCGCGTTAGGCAGCGACATCTGCGACACCAGATTGTCACCCTGCAACGTCCCGACGACCGCAACCAACCGATCGGCGTCCCGAACCGCGAGCGGTTTGATGAGATACGCGTTGACCGCCGAGAAGATCGCCGCGTTCACTCCAATCCCCAGCCCGAGTGTCAGAACCGCCGCGATCGTAAAGACCGGCTGCGCAATCAGCGCCCGCGTCGCGAACCCAACGTCCCGAGCAAAGTCGCCTAACGAACGAAGCCGAGCCGCTCGACGCGCTTTTGTCCGCTCCAACCGCCGGCACTCGGCACGCACCCGCTCCATATCACCAAACCGCCGCTTCGCCTCGTCCAGCGCATCGCCGAGCGGCATCCCCAACGCCGCAAGCTCTCGCGCTCGCATCTCGAGATGGAATTGCAGCTCCGCCTCGACGTCTGCGTCCGGGTTGTTGCCAAAGATCCGGATGTACCGCCGCCATCCGTTAGGTCGCGTCATCTATGTCCGTCCTGGGCTGCGTGCAGCGTTGCGAGTGTGGTGCGTGGTGTGGCGTGCTTTTGATCAGTGAGCGCAGAGCTGGGGCTCAGAGCTGGGGCTCAGAGCCCAGTACCATTCGGTCGCGCGCTGATCATCCGACGGCCGGCGCCGGAGAATCCGGCACGACCTCAAGCGCCCGAAAAACCGCCGAGGTGAACCGACGAAACGTGTCGACTTCGACCGCGAGTTGCGCCTTGCCGGTGCGCGTAAGCTGGTAGAACCGCGCCCGCCGATTGTTCTCGGAAACCCCCCACTCCGACTCGATCCACCCGCGCTTCTCGAGACGGTACAGGGCAGGGTAGAGCGACCCTTCTTCGATCCGCAGGTCGTCACCCGTCGCACGCTCGATCCACCGAAGCACGCCATACCCGTGGGTCGGCTGGATGGCCAAGGCGCGCATGATCAGCATGTCGAGTGTTCCCCGCAGAAGTTCGAGCGATTCCAGTTCCGACGACTGATTCTTCGATGGCATGAGCCTCCCCTATGGTTTCTAGGAGAAGAAAGTTTCAGTCCCCTAGAAAGTCAAGGGAAGCGAGACGAGCGGGGCGCTAGAATTCGACAGCGACCAAACGCTTATAGGTCGCCGAGTAGTCGCCAGTTCAGAAGCAGTAAGACGGCATGTGAGACACAGTGAAGCAACCGGAAGAACGGGAAACAAATGCTCCCAATTCCTCGAGTAAACTCCACGCTGACAACTACTTGAGTGACAGCTACTGACGTCGCTTCGAAGGGCGCGAGATCCTTCCTCACACCCGGAATGCGCTACATGGCCATCGGCGCCTTCTGGTTCGCCATCATGGGCCTGCTCGTGAAGCTCGCCGGTAAGTCGCTCCCGTCGCAGCAGATCGTTCTGATGCGCGCCGTCTTCACACTCGCAATTTCCTGGTGGGCCCTCCGCAGAGCCGATGTCCAACCTCCCCTCGGACGCAACCGTCGGCTCCTCCTCCTCCGCGGCCTACTCGGCGCTCTCGGCATCAACTGCTTCTACTTCTCCCTCGTCCACCTCCCGCTCGGCGACGCGACGCTGCTTCAGTACACGAACCCCGTTTTCGCTACACTGATCGCAGCAGTCTGGGTCGGCGAGAGAATCGGCGCTTCAGAAATCATCTCACTCGTCGCCTCACTCACCGGCGTAATTCTGATAACTCGGCCCGCCTTTTTATTCGGAACTCACGGCAGCGCCATCGTTCCATTTCACGCCGCCGTCGCGCTCTTTGGCGCCATCTGCTCCGGGGCCGCCTACGCCGCCGTTCGGAAAATGGCATCGACTGAACACCCCGCCGTGATCGTCTTCTATCTCCCGTTCGTCACCCTCCCACTCGCCATCCCCTTTGCGCTCGCGTCGTGGACCCCGCCGACGGCGTCGCAATGGCTTCTGCTCATCGCGGTCGGGCTGAGCACACAGACCGCGCAGGTCTATATGACCAAGGGGCTCCAGGCCGAAACGGCCGCGCGCGCAACGACGACCGGCTATCTCCAGATCGTCTTCGCCGGCTTGTGGGGAGCACTCGTTCTGGGCGAAGTCCCGTCGGGATGGACGTTCGCCGGCGCGTCGGTGATCGTGGGCAGCACGCTGCTCCTCGCGTTAGGCAAGCAGCACGCGGAAGTGGGCGACGAATAAGAGCGGGTCAGAGCTCCGGCTCTGACCCTTCGGCGCCCGCCTCAGAGGGCTGACACCAGCGCCTGAGAGCGACCCCACTGAACGCTGCGCGGGCGCCGCGATCACGGCACCGCCGTCCTCCACTCCACCCCCAACCGCGCCATCAGACCCGAATACATCTCGATGGCATTCCACAGATTCCCGATCCGCAGGTTTTCGTTCGCCGCATGCTGGTTGTTGTCGTAGTTCGCGATCGGCACGGTCACCACCGGCGCCCCCAGCACCTGCGTGAACAGATACCCGGGCCCCGATCCGCCTAACGTCGGAACTAGTGCGGGCGCCTGCGTTGCGCCTGACGACACCGATGCGACCAGCGCTTTCGCAAACGCATCGTCCATCGGCGCCCGCTGCGCCGGATATCCGTTTTCCCACCGCAACCTCGCGATCTTGGCGTACTTCGACCGATCGGCGACTGACGGCGTGTCCGACACAATGTGCCAGCCTAACGACGTGAGATGCTTCTCGACGAGATCGCGCACGTGTTCGGGCTTCTGGTTCGGCACCAGCCGAAAGTCGAACGATGCATGCGCTTCCGTCGAGATCGTATTTGACCCGAGCTCCTGCACTCCTCCCACCTTGATCCCGCGCAGGTTCAACGCCGGCAACATGATTCGCTCGGCCAGTAACGCATTGTCTGCCTCGGTGCGCGCCAGGCCTAACGAGCGGCGCAACGTCGAGTCCACCGGTGGCACCGCCGCGATCGCTGCCTTCTCTGCCGCGGTCATTGGACGCACATCGTCGTAGTATCCCGCGATCTTGATCTTCCCATCGTCGTCGCGCATTGACGAGATGAGATTCACGAGCAGCATTCCGGGGTTAGGTGCCCAATTGCCGTAGTGCCCACTGTGCAGCGGGCGCGTGGGGCCGTATACCGTCATCTCCAGCCCGGTCACGCCGCGAAGCCCAAAGACGAGTTGCTGCACCCCACTCTGGTGAACGGGGCCGTCGCAGAAGAGCCACGCGTCTCCCTTCAG
>JAFDVT010000506.1 GCA_018268875.1 Acidobacteriota bacterium | reverse complement strand
GGCATCATGATCTCGGTGGCGGCGTGGTCGGCAGTCGCCGCGGTGACCGGATTTGCGACCTCCGCCGCGATGTTGCTCGCCTGCCGCGCGGCGTTGGGCGTAGCGGAGGCCGGGTCCATACCGGCGTTCGGCAAAGCCAACGCGAGGTACCTGCGGCCCAGTGAATTCGCCATCGGCACAGGCTTGAACCAACTGGGACTCTCGCTCGCCGGAGTCACCGCGCCGTTCCTCGTAGGCAGCTTTGGCAACAGCGCCGGTTGGCGAACCATCTATCTGTACGCGGGCCTCGCCGGGTTGTTGTGGATCCCGCTGTGGTGGTTCACCTCGCGTGCGATCCCTGGCAGCACGCCGCAACAGTCCGCGGCCTCGAACGCCGCCCCCATCCGCGACATCCTGCGCGACCGCCGCTTCTTAGGCGTCGTCGCGGCAAACATCCTGTCGATGATCCTGTACAGCTTCTGGACCAGTTGGACCACGCTTTACTTCGTCCAGGCGCACCACATGTCGCAGGCCGTGGCGAACACCCGGTACGCGCTGGCGCCACCCGTGTTCGCGACCCTTGGCGGACTCACCGGCGGCGCGATCGTCTTCCGCCTGATGAGCCGCCATGGCGTACCCGTGTTCCGCGCGCGCATGATGGTCTGCTGGGGCGCGGCGCTGGCCGTACTGAGCACCGCCGCGTTGCCGCTGGTGAGTTCCGCCACAGCCGCCACTGTGCTGATCTGCGGTAGCTTCTTCGCGGTCGTCGCGATGAGCGCCAACGTCTACGCAATGCCCATTGACCTGTACGGCGCAGGCCGCGCGGGCTTCGGCGTCGCGACGCTCACCGCTGCCTTTGGACTGATGCAGGCCGTGACCTCGCCGCTCATCGGCCGTGCCGTGGACCAGTCCGGCTTCGGACCCGTGTGCGTCGTGCTATCGGTGTTCCCGCTGTTGGCCTGCGTCGCGTTGTGGTGGTCCCACCGCGATGCATAGCATCCGCCCCATGTCGCAGGAGGACCTGGCTCAGGTGGCCGCGATTCAAGGCCCCGACAGTCCCTGGAAGCCCGAAAACTACCTGCTGTTCGACGCCTGGGTACTGGTTGCCGGCGAGGTCGCCGGGTTCCTCGTGACGCGATCCGTCTACCTCGACGAAGAGTTCGAAATCCTGAACCTCGCGGTGGGCGTCGAGCACCGCCGCAAGGGCTACGCCAGGCTGCTTTTGGAAACAGCGATACAGCGGCATCCCGGCATATGGTTTTTGGAAGTACGTACTACGAACGAGCCTGCAATCGAGCTGTATAAATCCCTTAGTTTCAAAGAGTCCGGGATGCGGAAGGACTACTATCAAAATCCTACTGAAGATGGGATTGTAATGGTCAGGAAAGCGTGATAGTTTTGGGGAGTAACGGTGACGATTCGGCTTTACGAATCACCCGTGGCCGAGTCCGCCGCCGCGACAATCTCTAAGGTGAAGGAGAACCTTAACGTTATGGAGATGAGCTCGCAAGAAGAGTTGAAGGCACACCTGATCGAGTCCGATCCAGGCTTTCGCCATCTCGCAGAGGAGCACGCTGCCTATCATGCGCAGTTGGAAGCCCTCGAATCCAAGTCCAGTTTTACGCCCGAAGACGAGGAAGAAGAACACCGCCTCAAAAAGCTGAAACTGCGGCTGAAGGACGAGATGGAGGCTGCCCTGCTTCGGGCTGCGCCAATACACGCCTAACGGCAGGTGTGCCGAAGTCTTAAGAGAAACAGGCGGTGAAGACCCGGTCGAGGGTTTTCACCGCCTCTCTCTTTTTTACGGCATCATCAAACCATGCTCCTTCCGGCTCTGCTGGTGCTTTCCGCCGCCGCCGTCGACCCCGCCGTCGTCGACAAACTTGCCCGCGAATCCATGCAGCGCTGGAACGCTCCCGGCGTCGCCATCGCCATTGTCGATCCGACTCGTACCGTCTACCAGCAAGGCTACGGCGTCAAGACCCTTGGCAAGCCGGCCGACCCTGTCACTCCCAGGACCGTATTTGCGATCGCTTCCACCACCAAAGCCTTCACCGCCGCGCTCATCGGCATGCTGGTCGACGAAGGCAAGCTCGACTGGGACGATCCCGTTCGCAAACACCTGCCGGAGTTCCGCCTGTCCGACCCCGCCGCGTCCGAACTCGTCACCGTTCGCGATCTGCTCTCCCACCGTACCGGCCTCGCGCGCAACGATTCGCTCTGGTACGGTTCGCCGTGGAACCGCGAGGAACTTCTCGATCGAGTGGGACGATTGAAGCTCGCGCAGCCCTTCCGGTCCACCTGGCAGTACCAGAATCTGATGTTTCTCGCCGCCGGGCAGGTGGCGGTGGCGGCGTCGGGCGCAAAGTCCTGGGAGGACCTCGTGCAGCAGCGCATTGTGGGTCCCTTGGGCATGTCCTCCACCACCTATTCGACCTACGACGCGGTTCGCGGGGCGGACGTCGCCTCGCCGCACGCCAAGCGGCAAGGCAAGGTCACGCGAATTCCCTGGCTGAACCTCGACAACATCGCTCCAGCAGGCTCGATGAACTCCAATGTCGAGGACCTGGCCCTGTGGGTACGCGCGCAGTTGAACGATGGCAAGCCGCTCGCGCTGTCGCCGCAGACGCTGCGCGAAATGCACACGCCGCAGATGCACATGCGGCCCTCCCAATGGGGCCGCAACTTCACCGATGAAACGAACCAGATGACATACGGCCTGGGCTGGTTCCTGCAGGATTTTCGCGGCGAACACGTCATCAGCCACAGCGGCGCGATCGACGGTTTTCGCGCGCAGATCACGCTGTTGCCCAAGCAAAAACTCGGCATCATCGTACTTGCCAACCTGGGTTCCGAGAACATGCCGGAGGCCCTGCGCTGGAAGATCGTGGACCACATCCTCAACACCGCCTCGCCCAAGGATTGGGACCGGTTCCTGATCGAGCGCGGCGCCAAGGCGGCCGCCGCCGAAAAGTTCGATCCCAAAAAGATTCCGGACACCACGCCGTCGCTGCCGTTGACCTCCTACGTGGGCGATTACACCGAGCCTGCCTACGGCATCGCGCGTGTTTCAAGGAACGGCAAAGGCGCCCTGGAAGTGGAATGGGCGGCGCGGCGGGCCGTGCTCGAACACCTGCATTACGACACGTTCGCGATTCGCGGCGGCGCGCTCGAAGGGCTGATTACGTTCCGCCTCAACGCCAAAGGCGAGG
>JAFDVT010000505.1 GCA_018268875.1 Acidobacteriota bacterium | reverse complement strand
TCTTTATTATGCACCTTTGACACCAATCCGCCGTTGTCTTCGTCTGTACGATAAGACGAGTATGATGATTGACCGGCGTTCGCTCCTTCTGTCCGTTTCCGCTGCCGCCGCGGCGTTACCTTCCTTTGCCCAAACCGGGCGCGTGGAAGGTGTTTTCGGCACCCGCGTCCGAGTGGAAGTGTTCAGCGATTTTCAATGTCCGGGCTGCAAGCAACTGCACGAAGGTACGATTCGCGAATTGCGGAATGAATACGTGGCGTCGGGACGCGTGCAGCTTGTGCATCATGAATTCCCGCTGCCGATGCATCCGTATGCGCGGCAGGCGGCGCTGTACGCGTGCGCGGCCGACAAGCTTGGCCAGTACCGCAATGTATGCGATGCGCTGTTTCGCGATCAACAAATCTGGTCGCAAAACGGGCAGATGGATGCCACGCTCGCGAAGGTTCTGAAGGCGGCCGAACTCGCCAAGGTGAAGGCGCTTGCCCAGGATCCCAAGATCGTTGCGGAGGTGAACGCGGACGTCGAACTTGGCAAAAAAGCCCCGGTTACGCAGACGCCCACCATGCTGGTTACGGCCAAGGGCAAGACGCAGCCGATTGCCGGCGCCATCAGCTACGCGATCTTCCGGCGCTACATCGAAACGCTGCTCGCCTAGCCCATGCTCAAACTTGCGCTGCGTGTCCTGCTGGCCGGCGTGTTTCTGTTTGCCGCGTACAGCAAATTGAAGCAGTCCTACCTCGTCTTTGCGATGAGCATCGACTCGTATCAGATCCTGCCGGAATGGGCCGTGCTGACGGTCGCTCGAATGCTGCCGCCGCTCGAACTGGTGCTCGGCATCGGACTGTTGATCGGTTGGAAGCTGCGCTACTTCGCCTGGACGGCATTTGCGCTACTGCTGGTCTTCTTTGGGATTCTGGTCTTCAGTTACGGCAAGGGCATGACGATCGACTGCGGTTGTTTCGGCGTCGGCGAGGCGTTGAGTCCCATGACGCTGGCCCGCGACGGCTTGCTGCTTGCCGCCGCGGGCACCTTGGCGATCCTTAGCGGGTCCGCCAGCGGTCGTTCAACGCGCTGAGTTTCGATTCGATCGACTGCTGCTGCCGTTGCGGAGGTGGCCCGGACTGGCGGCCAACCGGCGCCTGCAGAGCCTTGATCGAAAGGGCGATGCGCTTGGCTTTGGGATCTGCACTGAGCACCTGAACCTTCACAATCTGCCCGACCTTCACCGCTTCCGACGGATCCTTGATGAACTTGGCCGACAGTTCGCTGACGTGTACCAGGCCATCCTGATGCACGCCGATGTCGACGAAGGCGCCAAACTTGGTGACGTTGGTCACCGCGCCTTCGAGCACCATGCCGGGCTTCAGGTCGGTGATCTCTTTCACGTCGTCGCGGAAGCTGGGAGCGACAAATTTCTCACGCGGATCGCGGCCCGGCTTCTTCAACTCTTCCAGAATGTCGTGCAGCGTGAACGTACCGGCCTCAAGGCCCTTCTTGTCGACCTTGTCCACCAGCGCGGGTTCGCGGATCAGGTTCTCCAGGCTGACGCCGAGGTTGCCGGCCATCTTTTCGACCACCGCATACGATTCCGGGTGTACGGCTGTGCAGTCCAGCGGATTCACGCCGCCACGAATGCGCAAGAAACCCGCGGCCTGTTCAAACGTCTTCGGGCCCACTCCTGGCACTTCCAGCAGCTGTTGCCGCGACTGGAACTTGCCGTTCTGATTGCGGAAATCGACAATCTTGATTGCCGTACGTTCATTGATGCCCGCGACGTAACGCAGCAGCGCCCAGGAAGCCGTGTTGAGGTCGACGCCCACGCGGTTCACGCAGCTTTCGATCACCGTTTCGAGCGACTGGTGTAGCTGCGTCTGGTCGACGTCGTGCTGGTATTGGCCCACGCCGATCGACTTCGGGTCGATCTTCACCAACTCCGCCAGCGGATCCTGCAGGCGGCGAGCGATGGAGATCGCGCCGCGGATCGTAAGGTCCAGGTCGGGAAACTCCTGCCGCGCGATGTCGGAGGCGGAATACACGGAAGCCCCGGATTCATTGACCGAAACGCTAAACACCTTGTCCAGCTTTTCGTCCTTCAGGAACTGCCGGACTAGAGCCTCGGTTTCGCGTCCGGCCGTACCGTTGCCCACCGCGATGGCGCGTACGTTGTACTTTGCCACCAGCGTCTTCAAGGTGCGCGCCGAACCGATCAAGTCCATCTTCGGTTCGTGCGGATAGATCACCGCGTGTTCCAGAAACTTGCCCGTTTCGTCCACCACGGCGATCTTGCAGCCCGTGCGAATGCCGGGGTCGATGGCGAGCACCGCGAGTTGACCGGCGGGCGGCGCGAGCAACAGATTTTCGAGGTTTTCGCGGAATACCTTGATCGCTTCGAGTTCCGAACGCTGCTTCAGTTCCATGCGAATTTCGGTCTGAATCGACGAACTCAACAGGCGCTTGTAAGCGTCTTCGATGGCCAGGTCCAACTGCGGCGTCCAATCGCCTTGCGCCTTGTGAACCTTCTGTTGCAGGATGTACAGCGCGCGTTCGGGCAGCAGTTCGATCTGGAAGTACAGAACGCCTTCGTTTTCGCCGCGGCGGATGGCCAGCATGCGATGCGACGGGATCTTGCTCACCGGTTCGCGATAGTCATAGTACATCTTGAACTTTTCCTGCGGATCCTTGGGTGGCTGGCCTTCGGTGTCGGCAATCTGGCGGCTCACCACGGAACCTTCGTCGAACATCGCCTGGCGCAGAGGCTTGCGGCAATCGGCGTCTTCGCTGATCATTTCCGCGACGATGTGGCGCGCGCCTTCGAGCGCGGCGCTGGCATCCGGAACCTCTGTGCCGTTGACGAACGTCGCGGCAAAATCGGCGAGCGGCGTTCCGGTTTCCTCCTGGTTCCACAAGTACAGCGCGAGCGGTTCCAGGCCCTTTTCACGGGCGATTGTCGCTTTGGTGCGGCGCTTGGGACGATACGGCAGGTACAGATCTTCGAGTTCGCTTTTCTCGAGCGTGTTCTGAATTCGATCACGCAACTCGTCGGTCAACTTGCCTTGTTCGCCGATCGAGGCGAGGATCGTTTCCTTGCGATCGGCAAGGTCGCGGAAGTAGGACAGGCGGTCTTCAATGGCGCGGATCTGCACTTCATCCAGGTTGTTGGTGACTTCCTTGCGGTATCGCGCAATGAACGGCACAGTGCCGCCTTCGTCGAGCAGTTCGATGGTCGCCATCAGGCTCTTCATCGAGACATTCAGTTCTTTACAGATGTGGAGAAGTACTTCCGGAGCGAGGGACTTAAATTCAGGCATGCAAAAAGGGACACCCTTATCCTAGCGTCATCCGGTACGCTGCGTGCGATCGGCCACAAGCGTTACCTGAATGTCGCGGGCGGCCCGAATCAGACGCATCGCCAACAGTTGCTTCGCCGCGAAAAAACCGGTTCCAGCGGCTGACGGTTTGGTCAGAAAGATCTGCGTGATGGAGTTGGTATGCGCGAACGCCGACAGGGCTTCCACGGGGTCGTTGGCGTTCAGAATCCGTGTGTCGATGTGCAGCATACGAGCGAAGTTCAGATGCCGTTCCACGGCTTGGCGGTCGTCCTCGGAAAGCTGGCGGAGCCCGTCGCCGGGAAGCACGCACACGGCAAAACAATCGGCTCGCAGGTAGTCGGCGACGCGCCTGCCTCGGCGAATCAGGGGGATCGTAGCAGGCGATTCTGTGACGTGAAGCAGGATCCGATCTGTTGAGACCGCGTCGGGCTGTCGCAGGTCCACTTCGTGCGCTGTTTGGCGAAGTGCCAGTTCGCGCAACGCGGCCAATGTCGGTTCGCGAAAGAAGTTTTCGCGCGCGAGGCGAGCTTTGTCCGGCGCGTACACGACACCGCGGTCCAGGCGATTGAGCAGCGCGCCGGGGGTCAGGTCCACGAAGACAATGTCGGTCGCCTGTTTGAGCACCCAATCCGGGACCGTTTCGCGAACCTGCACTCCCGACACCTCACGAACCCGGTCGTTCAGGCTTTCGAGATGTTGAATATTCATCGTGGTGATGACGTCGATGCCCGCGTTCAGCAGTACCATGACGTCCTCCCATCGCTTGGCGCGCGGCGACCCGGGGACGTTGGTGTGCGCGAACTCATCCACCAGGCAAATGTGCGGATGCCGCGCCAGAATCGCGTCCGTGTCCATTTCTTCGAACTGCCGCCCGCGGTATTCGACGGTACGGCGCGGGACGAACTCCAACCCTACGGTCAACGCGATCGTCTCCTTGCGCGCGTGCGGTTCGAAGTAGCCGATGACGATGTCCTCGCCCGCGGCCTTCAACGCTTGGCCGTCGAGCAACATGCGGTACGTCTTGCCGACGCCCGCCGCGTACCCGAGGATGATCTTCAGCTCAGCCATGCGGTTGTAATTGTTGCTGGGGGAAGATGCGAATGTCCATGCCGCGCGACTCGAGGATCAGGCGTTCCACGGGATTCGCTCGAAAACGTTGCCAGAATCCGGTTCGCTGGCTGTGTCCGACAAAAATTTGGGTGATGCCCTGTTGTTCGGCGAACCGCAGGATGGCGTGTACGAAGTCCTCGCTGCGTAGCAACGCGATCTCCGCCCCGGCACGACGCGCGGTGTCCAGGTTTCGGTCGAGCATCTGCCGGTCGGCGTCCGAAAGATTGTTCTGTTCGACGCAAGCGACGAACAACGCGCCATGAAATCGCTCCGCCTGCCGCTGCGCGCGGTCGATCATCAACGAGGCGTTGGAACGGGGCGTGATGCACACCAGAATGCGTTCGTGGACGCCGAACGATTGCTCGATCCCTTCGCGCTGCAGGTGCCCGGTGAGTTGCGCATCCACGACCTCAGCGGCCAAAACCAGTGCGATTTCGCGAAGTTCCGCCAACTGCGCATCAAGCGCCGGCGCGTCCACGACCTCGATGTCATCGGCCGTTCGCAGAAAGCGTTCCGGCACCGAATCGCGAACATGGCGGCCGCGAATGGCTTCCACGCGCTCCTGCCGCTCGGCGACGTACTGGAGGTTAATCGTCGCAATCACGCCGATGCCCGCTTCGAGCAGTTCCTCGATGTCCTGCCAGCGCTGCGGATGCTTGCTGCCGGGAGGATTGGTCCACGCCAGGCCGTCGATCAGGCACACGGCAGGACGCCGGCGATGCACCGAGTCCAGGTCGATGGCGCCGCCTGCCAACAGCGGGATCACTTCAAACGCCGACAGCAATTCAGCCGCTTCCATCTGCGTGGCCTGCGTGCACGCGACGATCACGTCTTGCCCGCGTTGTTTGCGCCGGCGGCCTTCCTCGAGCATCCGAAACGACTTTCCGACGCCAGGCGCGTAGCCGAGAAATATCTTCAGACGGCCGCGCTT
>JAFDVT010000504.1 GCA_018268875.1 Acidobacteriota bacterium | reverse complement strand
GAATTGGCCGACGGCATGCCGATGGACGAGATGCGCGCCATGGCGATTGCCAATTCGCGGCAGTTTTTCGATCTGTGGCCCGATTCGAAGCGTCACTTCATGCCCGAAGGGCGGTTGATTCGTCCGGGGCAGATTTACAAGCGTCCCGACACGGCGCGTACGCTGCGCGCCATGGTGGAGGCGGAGAAAAAAGCGCTGGCCGCGGGCAAGGATCGCAAGGGCGCGATCGACGCGGTGCGTGATTACTTTTACCGGGGCGACGTTGCGCGCAAGATCGACGCGTTCAGCAAGGCGAACAAGGGGCTTTTGCGGTATGAGGATATGGCCGCGTTCAAGTTGGAGCTGGAGGAACCGCTGTCCACCAACTATCGCGGCTACACGGTGTACAAACCGTCGTTCTGGAGCCAGGGTCCGTCGATGCTGCAGGCGTTGAACATCCTGGAAGGGTACGACCTGAAGGCCGCCGGATACAACACGCCGGAATACCTGCATACGGTGACCGAAACGTTGAAGTTGGCCTACGCGGATCGCGACACCTACTACGGGGATCCCAAGTTTTCGAAGATTCCGATGGACCAATTGCTGTCCAAAGAGTATGCCGCGGAACGGCGCAAGCTGATCGGCCCGCAGGCGTCGTTGTCATTCGTGCCGGGGAAGCTGGGCGGGCATCATCCGTCTGAAACCGTGCTGGCCAAGATCAAGATCGACGATGCGCTGATGGCGCGCGATACGACGTGCATCGACGTGATCGACAAGGATGGACTGGTGTTCGCGGCAACGCCCTCGGGCGCCTGGCTGCCTTCGGTGATCGCCGGCGACACCGGCATTCCGCTGACGCAGCGGGCGCAGAGCTTCCTGCTGATTCCCGGCCATCCCAACGAACTGGGGCCGGGCAAACGGCCTCGCGTGACGTTGAGTCCGACGCTGGTGACGCGACAGGACGGTTCGCCCTACCTCGCGCTGTCGACGCCGGGCGGCGACAACCAGGACCAGAGTCTGCTGCAATTGTTGTTGAATGTCGTGGAGTTCAACATGAACGCGGAAAACGCGGTGGAAGCGCCGCGCCTGCAGACACGGCACCTGGTGTCGAGCTTTGACAATCACGCCTGGAACATCGGGGACCTGTTGCTGGACGAGCGGTTTCCGCAAACGACGGTGAACGAAATGCTGCGGCGCGGTCATAAGGCGGAGTACAGGTCGCGCTGGGATAGCGGGGCGGCGCCGGTGATGGTGCGTTTCATTCCCGGAGGAGCTTTGGAAGCGGGCGCGGACCCTTATGGGTATCGCGTGGCGCACGCCTGGTAGCGAATGCTTCCTTTATTTGACGACGCCGCTGTCGATTTATCGTCCGGGTTCGATCGCGAAGGGCTTGCTAAGAAATTAGCGGCACTGCGCGACCAGGGCATCTTTATTGGAGGCAGCAGTTGGAAGAACGAAGGCTGGCCGGCCCAGATCTACACGCGTAGCCGTTACACGGTGCGAGGCCGGTTTTCAAAAACGCGGTTCGAACAGGAATGCCTGGCCGAGTACGCCGAAGTGTTCCCGATTGTGTGCGGCGATTTTTCGTTTTACCAATTTCCATCCGATGCGTTCTGGCACAAGCTGTTTTCGAACGTACCTCGCGCGCTGCAGTTCGCGTTTAAGGTTCCGGAAGACGTAACGGTGAAGCGGTTCCCGATGCATCCGCGCTATGGCGCCAAGGCCGGCCAGGACAATGAAGCGTTCCTGAATGCGGAGGTTTTCGAAGCTGGATTCCTGAAGCCGCTTGCGCCGTTCCGCGATCAAACCGCGGTGCTGATCTTCGAATTCGGGGCGTTTTCAAAGTCCACGATCGAAGACGGCGAGGTATTCCTGCAGATGCTGCATCGCTTTTTGAAGCGCCTGCCGAAAGGCAACATTCGCTACGCGGTGGAGATTCGCAATCCCGAGTTCCTGACGCCGCGTTACCTGTCGATGCTGGCACACCACGGCGTGGCGCATGTGTACAACGCGTGGACGAAGATGCCTCCGCTGGCCGATCAGGTGGCGATGCCCGAAGCGCATACCGCCGATTTCGCCGTGTCGCGCGCGCTGCTGCGGCACGGGCGGCCGTACGAAGAAGCGGTGGCGTCCTTTGCCCCCTACAAAACCGTGCAAGACCCGAACCCCGAAGTTCGCACGGCGATTCAAAACCTGGTGGAATACGCCAGATCCAAGAAAGAAAAACTTTACGTCTTTGTGAACAACCGGCTGGAGGGCAACGCGCCTTTGACGATTCAGTCGATTGTGAGCGACGGCAACGATTAAACAACAATGCAACTGAACATGGCGCTGCTGCTGCTGCTGACTTTGCGCGCGCAGGAACCCACACAGAAAGAGACCGTCGTCGTGACCGGCACCTATCAGCCGGTGGGCATGGAGGAGATGGACCGCGCGGTTCGTTCCCTGCCCGTTCGCAACCTGGCCCTGCTGTCGAATACGCTTTCCGATTTCCTGAAGCTGGACCCGTCGCTGGACCTGCGTTCGCGCGCGCCGAACGGCCTGCAGTCGGACCTTTCGATTCGCGGTAGCAGCTTTGGTCAAACGCTGGTCCTGATTGACGGCCAGCGCGTGAACGATGCGCAGAGTGGGCATCACAACATGGACATCCCGATTCCGCT
>JAFDVT010000503.1 GCA_018268875.1 Acidobacteriota bacterium | reverse complement strand
GTGGCGGTGGCCATGTGGATGTTTTTGGGACTATTGGTCACCCCATCGTCCCGCGTCCACGACTTTCTGAACATTTACACGGGCGCCAAACTGGCTCGCGAAGGCAAGTTCGCGCAGTTGCACGATCCGGCGGTACAACTGGCCGAAGAGCGAGCGCTGGTTCCCTCCACCGATCGCTTGGTGCCGTTCGTACGCCCGCATTTCTACGCGGCCATCCTCGCGCCACTGTCGCTGCTGCCCTTTTCGACGGCCTTCTGGGCGTGGATCGCGTTTCAGACTCTCTTGCTGTTCGGCTGCTGGTATTGGGGCTTCCGCCACTTTCCCGCCGACTCCGTGGTGATCAGCGCTCTGTACCTGCCGACCGCTCTTGGGATCGCGCACGGGCAGGACGGTGTGCTGATGCTGGTGATCAGCATCGCGGCCTACGCGTCGCTACAGCGAGGCAACGTGTTCACGGCGGGTTGCGTCCTAGCTCTAGGACTGATCAAATTCCATCTGTTCCTGCTGTGGCCGCTGGCGATGCTGGTTGCCCGCAACTGGCGAATGTTGGCCGGGTTTTGTACAGGAGGCGCGGGACTGGCGCTGATTTCGCTGGCGCTCGGCGGTATGGAAGGCGCGCGGAATTACGTCGGCCTGTTGACCAACAAGGATCTGGAACGGCTGTCGCCAACGCCGGAGTTCATGATCAACGCGCAGTCGATCGCGGCGAACCTGGCGGACGGCAGTCTGGTGGTGCAGGCGTCGTGGACGGTGTTGACGCTGGTGATGTGGCTGATCGCGATCTGGAAGGCGCCTTTGTGGCGCTGGTGGTCGGCGACGGCGCTGGCGGGGTTGCTGGTTGTGCCGCACACCTACGGTTACGACGCGAGCCTGTTACTGCTACCGTTTTGGTTGATGCTGTTCGTCAACGTGGAAAAGCGGTTGAAGATCGTGGCGACGCTGGCATCGACACCGCTGCCGTTCCTGTTGACGCTGGCGGACAAGCCCTGGAGCGTCGCGGCGGCGCTGGCGTTGACGGCGGTTCTGGTAACGATGGCACTTGTGCAGGACAAGAAGGAGCAACAACAAGAGGTATGAAGGCTTTTCTTTCCGTAATCATGGCCCTGGGCGCGGCGGCGACCCTGTTTGCCGGCGACAAGAACGACAAGCTGGTGGTCAGCGATCCGAGCACCGGAAACGAACGGATCGACATCACAGCGACACTGATTCTCGAAAAAGAGGCGCTCGCGCAGGCGATGGAAGGCATCGCGCTGCCGCCGAACATCATTGCCGTGCGCGTCAAAGTGAAGCCCGCGGTAAACGCCGGGCCGATTCGCGTGGACATCGACGATTTTCAGTTGATCTCGCACAAGGACGGGCAGCGTTCGGGTCCTTTTGCGCCGACGCAACTCGCCGGCGGACCGGCGATGAAGATTAAGACGGAGACCACGAGTTACGGCACGGGCGTCGCGACGCGGAACACCGGTCCCAGTTGGGGCGGCTTAGGCGGTTCGAGGCCGGGGCAGCAGTTGCCGGGCAACGGAGGCATGGTCGGCTCCACGGGAGCGGGTGCGGCTCAGGTCGCCACAGGCGTCGAGAAAGCGGGTACGGCGAGCAAGGAGTCCGATCCTCTGGTGGCGATGCTGAAGGAAAAGGCATTTCCGTCGGGCGAAGTGACGGAACCGACCTCGGGGCTTCTGTACTTCCCGCTGGAAGGCAAACACAAGCCGAAAGATGTGACGTTGATTTATAAGGGGCCGGCCGGACGTTTAGTTTTGACGTTCGGCAAGTGACCCGCTACAATAGGGGAGTTGTTTGTTCGGGCCGTGGCGCAGCCTGGCTAGCGCGCTTGCTTGGGGTGCAAGAGGTCGCGAGTTCAAATCTCGCCGGCCCGACCAATTCGACCCCACCGTAGAAGTTTTCTTTAGAGAGGCCACCCTAGCTCAGTTGGTAGAGCGGCTGATTCGTAATCAGCAGGTCGCCGGTTCGATCCCGGCGGGTGGCTCCAGGCTCCTCACAGAAATCTAATCCCACTTAAAGTCGCGAGTACGCACCTTCAGCGAACCCGAAGTCGTGTATACGCCCTAAGCCTGAAACGCCGCCTTCACAAATACTGCCGCGCCGTGACCCACCCCACCGGCCACCCAAATGCAGGCGCCGGCAACCTTGGCAACAGCACTTAACTTACGCTCCAGCCTAGAAATGGCGAGCCTTGTAATGCCGCCAGACCTGCGTGGTCAGTTCGATGACCCTGCGTCCACCGGGGTCGACGCGGGCGTTCACCGGAACGAACAGCGTGGTGCCTTCGCGGCGAGCCATGGCGTTGCTGGCCACCAACGCGCGCATGATCCAGATGGCGGTGGCGACGTCGGCGCAGTCCAGTCCGCACCATCCGGGATAGCTCTGCGGCGAGGGCCGGAATCGCGTCACAACGCCGATTTCGTTCTGAATCGCCGTGCGCAATTCGGCGTCCTGGCCGTCTCCAGGATGCAGCAGTGGCATCGACTCCGACATCTTCGCGAACAGGTCCGCGATTTGCCGCTTCTGGTCGAACCACATGTGATCCAACCAGTAGTGCGAGGTCTTGGCGATCGCCGTGATGACGTTCTTGATTTCCTTCTCAAGCCGGTAGTTGGGACCGGCGGGCAGAAACAAAATGCCGTCGCGGTGAAGGGCGGAGACGTTCTCCATGACGATGGCGCGGGCCAGCCATTCGGCCATCGTCGCGTTCTCGCAATCGGCCTCGATCCAGCCCAGCTCCGGCGAAGGAACCGCTGGAATTTCCGACACCATCTGGATGCCGCGGCAGATTTCCGCGGTGACCTCCGCATACCGTTCGCTCAACTCCGCGATGCTTTCAGCCGAACCCGGTTCGAGCAGCATCCCCTTGTGCGGCGGGCCTCCGGCCATCGCGAGATCGCAGAACGAACCCCACATTTCATCCCACGCCACTTTGCCGTCGG
>JAFDVT010000502.1 GCA_018268875.1 Acidobacteriota bacterium | reverse complement strand
CGGCGGAAATCTCGTCCGCGTACTCGATTTTTCCTGATACAAAGGGGCGGTCAACGGCACTACAGCTCTGTAATGATCGCCCGCAGAGCCGCATTTCGCCATCCCGCCGGAGCACCTCCGCCGCGTACTGCTGTACTCCTGTCGGGGTTTAGGCGACAGACCAACACCAAGACGTTTGTCCCCACCAGCACCAACTACCGGTGGCTCGAAAAGCTGCAGGAGTACGAACCGCAGTCGATTGCCGGTTCGCTGGGACAATTGCTGTTTCTGGCCAGCCTTCGCATGGCGGGGATGCCCCGGTTGGACAGCGTCGGACACTCGCTGGTTGTGACTTTCCATACCGAACAGCCCTGGCTGACCAACGAGGATCGGGACGAGCTGTGGTCGGCGTTCGGCGTTCCGATCTACGAACAGATTTACTGTGCTTCGGGACTGCTGGCCACCGAGTGCATCGCGCACGATGGCTTGCATGCCGCCAAAGGCGCGCAATGGACGGCGGACGCCAACGGCGAGCTTTGGTTCCGCGAACCGCTTTCGTGGTGGGAAGAGCGCGGCGAAGCGTTCGCCCCCAGCGGTCTTTTCGGGACGGTGGAGGCCGAGCCTTGCGAATGTGGACAGACCGGCGTAAGGCTCCGGATTGCTGGTCCGGTGCAACGGCAAACGCTTCTCAGGACACGGGCTTTGAGCGCCTGGGCACAGGTGGCTTGAATCGTCCACGGAACGGGCGCGTCCCAAAATCGGACACCTGCGCTATCGTAGGTGGTTGGTACGGCTAGACATGCCGTTGGCCGCGAAAGTGCTTACTTGCACTCTCACCGGTAGCCGCTAACCACACAGATGAAGACCTCGCACACGCCGCGCATCCTGATCGCGGACGACCAGTTGGACATCCTGGAAGCCTTGCGCCTGTTGCTCAAGGCCGAAGGCTTCCAGACCGAACTCGCCACCTCGCCGGCGGCCGTGCTCCAACTGCTAGAAGCCAAAGAGTTCGACCTGCTGATCATGGACCTGAACTACACCCGCGACACCACGTCCGGGCAGGAAGGTTTGGATCTGCTGACCCGCATCCAAACGCTCGACACCACGCTTCCGATCGTCGTCATGACGGCCTGGGGCAGCGTCGATCTCGCCGTCGAAGCCATCCGCCGCGGCGCCCGGGACTTTCTGCAAAAGCCCTGGGACAACGCCCGCATGATGACCATCGTCAAAACGCAGATCGAACTCAGCAATGCGTTGCGCGCGGGCCAGCGTTTGGAGGCCGAAAACAAGCTGCTGCGGAACGACGGGTTGCCGACCATGATCGCCGAAAGCGCGCAGATGAGGCCGGTGCTGGACCTGATCGAACGTGTGGGTCCTTCGGATGCAAATGTCCTGATCACGGGCGAGCCGGGTACCGGCAAAGAGGTCGTGGCGCAGACGCTGTACGCCATCTCCGGCCGCGCCTCCAAGCCCATGGTGACCGTTAATGCCGGCGGGCTTGCCGAAGGTATCTTTGAAAGCGAACTGTTCGGCCATGTGAAAGGCGCGTTCACCGACGCCAAGATGGACCGCGTCGGCCGCTTTGAGCTCGCCGACGGAGGCACGCTGTTTCTGGACGAGATCGCCAATGTCCCGCTCAACTTGCAAGCCAAAATGCTGCGTGTTCTCGAAACCGGCGAGATGGAACGCGTCGGTTCGTCCAAGACCCGCCGTGTCGACGTGCGCATCATTTCGGCCACCAACGCGAACCTCGCCGATGAGGTCGCGAACAACCGCTTCCGGCAGGACCTGCTGTTCCGCCTGAACACCATCGAAATCCATCTACCGCCGCTGCGCGAACGCAAGGACGACATCCCGCTGCTCGCCAATCACTTCTTGGGCGTCCACGCCAAGCGGTACCGCAAAGGCATCGCCGGGTTCGACAGCGGCGCCATGCAGGCGCTGGTGGATAACCCCTGGCAAGGCAATGTTCGTGAGCTCAACCATGTCGTCGAACGGTCCGTGTTGATGGCGCAGGACAAGTGGGTGAAGGCGACGGATCTTGCGTTGCGGATGGGTTCGCAGGCGTCGGCGAAGCTCGAAGAAATGAGCCTCGAAGATGTGGAAGCGTTCCTGATCAAAAAGGCGCTGGCGCGGTACGACGGCAACGTCAGCCAGGCGGCCAACACCTTGGGCCTGAGCCGCAGCGCGCTCTACCGCCGGTTGCAACGCTACGGACTGTAACGCATGAACTGGTGGAAGTCCCAGTTCGTGCACGAACGCCGCATCATGTGGCTGGCCTTGCTTGGGGGCCTGCCCGCCGTGATCGCCTGCGAAGCGATCCTGTTCACCGGCGATTATTCTCCGAAAATCCAATGGACCGCCACGCTATTCGTCGTCGGCATCTGGCTGGCTGTGGGCGTGAGCATTCGCGAACGGGTAGCCTCGCCGTTGCGTACTTTGGCCAATCTTCTCGAAGCCATGCGCGAAGGCGATTACTCGATCCGCGGCCGCCAGGCGCTCGATGAAGACGCGCTGGGCGACGTCCTGCAGCAGATCAACGCCATGGGCACGACCTTGCAGTCCCAACGTCTGGGCGCGGTTGAGGCAACCACGCTGCTGCGCAAGGTGATGGAGGAAATCAACGTCGCGGTGTTCGCCTTCGATGGCGACCGCAAGCTTCGCCTGGTGAACCGCGCGGGCGAACGTCTGCTCAATCAACCGGTGGAACGCAT
The DNA here is from genome assembly GCA_018268875.1 of Acidobacteriota bacterium. Classification (GTDB taxonomy): domain Bacteria; phylum Acidobacteriota; class Terriglobia; order Bryobacterales; family Bryobacteraceae; genus F-183. The sequence continues at coordinate 1,016 of JAFDVT010000502.1, read as the reverse complement.
CCTGAACGCCGACGCGTCGAAGATCGGCCTTGAAGAGTATCTGGACGGCGAAACGCAGCGCACGGTGCAGCGGGGTTTTGCGGGCAACGGAGGCCGCTGGGGCATCAGCAGGGCGCAGTTCCGCGAAGGCGGCCTGCCCTTGCAACTGCTGGTGATCACCGATCTGACGCGCCCGCTTCGCGAAGAGGAACTGCAAGCCTGGCAAAGGCTCGTGCGCGTGTTGGGTCACGAGTTGAACAACTCGTTGACGCCGATCAAGTCGATTGCCGGAAGCCTGGAACAGATGCTGATCCGCACGCCTCGCGCCGAGGATTGGGAAGACGATATGAAGCGGGGGCTATCGGTGATTGCGACCCGCGCGGAGTCACTGGCGCGCTTTATGGGCGCCTATGCGAGGCTCGCGAAACTGCCGCGGCCGGAAAGGGCGCCCGTGGAGATCGCGGCGCTGGTCGAACGGGTGGCTAAGCTCGAAACCCGCGTGCCGGTACGCATCGATTCGGGGCCGGCGATCGTCGTGCCCGCGGACCGGGATCAGTTGGAACAATTGCTGATCAACCTCCTCAAGAACGGCGCGGAAGCGTCGCTCGAGGTTCGCAGCGCCGACCCGAACGTCACCATCGGCTGGACCAAGAGTCCGTCGGCCGTGGAATTATGGGTTCGCGACACCGGGCCGGGCCTTTCGAATACGGCCAATTTGTTCGTTCCGTTCTTCACGACGAAGCCGGGCGGGTCGGGCATCGGGCTGGTGCTGAGCCGCCAGATCATCGAGGGCCACGGCGGTACGTTGACGTTGAGCAACATTGCGGAACATGCCGGTTGCGAGGCTCGGATTACGCTGCCAATTTAGGCGCCAGGCAATCCAGGTTCTAAAGCTCGCCCCAGCGCTCGATCTCGATGTGGGCCTGATTCAATATGCTTCGTAAGGTTCCGACAGGCACGGAGGAGACTCGACACCACGCCGCCTTTGTAATATCCACGTAAAAATCCCCCATTTTCGCCCTACTAATGGAAATCCG
>JAFDVT010000501.1 GCA_018268875.1 Acidobacteriota bacterium | reverse complement strand
GAACACACGCACGGTTCCCGGCGTGGACATGATCCATTACCGGCCCACCGGCGAAGCCAACGGACTCTGGAAAAACGGCGTCAAAAACGGCCTGTGGAGCTACATCGCCGGCTACCATCCGTTGTTTTTCCTGCTACGCTGCGGCCGTCAGCTTTTGCGGCCCCCGTACCTGATGGGCTCGCTGGCGCTCCTGCACGGCTACACCAAGGGCTATTTGAACGGCGTCGAGCGCGCCGGTACCGACGTGGTGCGCTACGTCCAACAGCAGCAGATGAACCGTATCCTACGGCGCGAGACCATCTGGCGATGATGACGACGACGACCGACCTCAGCATCATCATCGTCAACTGGAACTCCATCGGGTTCCTGCGCGATTGTGTCAAATCGCTGCGCGAAACCGTCCTCGGCCCGACCTACGAGATCATCGTGATCGACAACGTATCCGAGCGCGACAACTCGCGCCAGGCGTTGACCGAAGAGCCGGAATTCAAAGACGTCCGCGTACTGCTGCCGGACACCAACCTCGGCTTTGTGCGAGCCAACAACCTGGGCGCCAAGTATGCGCGAGGCAAGGTTCTGCTGTTCCTGAACCCGGACACGCTGGCGCTCGAAGGCGCGATCGACCGTTTGTACGCCGCGCTCGAAGAGGACCCGGCCCGCGGCATCACCGGTGCGCGCCAACTGTACCCCGACGGCACGTTGCAAACTCCCTGCGTACAGCCTTTTCCAACGCTTGCAAACCAGTTCTTGAGCATCGACGCGCTACGCAACAAATGGCCGACGCTACCGTTATGGGGCATCGAGGTTCTGTACCGCGAGCCAGCGATATACGAAGTGGATTCGGTATCCGGAGCCTGCCTGATGATCCGCCGCGAGGCCTTCGAACAGATTGGCGGCTTCAGCCAGGATTACTTCATGTACGCCGAAGAAACCGACCTGTGTTACTTCGCCCGCCGCGCCGGATGGAAGGTCTGCCACGTCGGCACCGCCGCGATCATTCATTTCGCCGGCCAGTCCACGGCGCATACCCAAAGCAGCAACACCTTTGTGGAAGTGCTGATCCGCGAATCGACGCATACCCTGATGACCAAAATCCACGGACCCGCATACGCTTTTCTGTACCGCTGCGGGATGCTCGCCAGCGCACTGCTGCGCATCATTCCATTGGGGATTCCGGCTCTTCTGGGGCATGCTCGCAGCCGGGCCATCTGCAACAAATGGGGTGTAGTCGCCAAGTGGGCCGTCGGCATGGAGAAATGGCCGCAAAAGTTGGTTTCCGAAGCGGATCAGGCGTTTCGGGGCGGTACAGTAGAGGAAGTATGATGCGTACACTCGGGGCCGGTGCACTGTTTCTGTTGTCTTTACCACTCCTAGCGGCGACAACATACTATGTTTCCCCATCGGGAAGCGACGGAAATAACTGCAAGTCGGCGGATTCGCCCTGCGCCACGATACGAGCCGCATCGTTACGGGCGGTGTTGCCCGGCGATGTCGTCGAAGTCGCGCCCGGGGTGTACAACGAACGCCTCACCATTCGCACTGGCGGCACCGAAGAAGCGCCCATTACGTACCGGGGACATAGCGGCTCCGGCTGCCCCGTGGTTCGCAATACAGACCTCAATTCGCGCGGCGAACGTCCGGCGCCTTCCGCCGAAATGCTCGGGTTTTCGATCGAGGCCAGCAACCTGCGCTTTGAATGCTTCCTGGTGAAGGGCTACCAGGCCGGGGAAACCAACTCCGCCTTCGCGATCAAGCCGAAGATCAACAACATCACGATTCTCGACAATGTCGTCGACGGCATGGATAAGGCCGGCATCCCGTGGGCGGGTGTCAGCCTCAAATCCGCGGTGGGCCTGCCGGACATGGCCAGCAATATCTTCATTTCACGCAATTATGTCGTCGGGACCAGTTACGGGTTCATGATCTACTGCAAGGAAAACTGCGTGATCGAAGACAACGAGGTCGAACGCCTGCGAGCCGGCGACAACGACTATTCCCGCATTTTTGGCGAATACATCGCCTTCCGCCGCAACTACTTCCACGGCAACCGTATGGACGAATGTGGCGGCTGCCATAGCGACTGCTTCCAGACCTACAATATCGGCGGCATCGACAACGTGGCGCGGCATGTCGTGATCGATTCCAACACCTGTTTCGAGGCTCACCAGGGGATTCTTGCCCGGGACACGAAGTCGATCAATCCCGAACAATTCGACAGCCATAGCGACTGGCTGGTCAAGAACAATGTCTTTGGCTTCGGTCCCGAAGGCAGCGTCATGAGCTGGTGCGCGATGTTCGAACACATCGGTTCGGTGACCTTCATTCACAACCTTTGTTACGGAGGCGCCAACACTGCCTACTCCGCCGGTACGGTTAGCCGCCATGCCTACAACATCCACTACAAAGGCAGTTGGAAACCCTACACCGGCGCGGTAAACGGCTGGGCCCCGGCATCGTCCGTTTCCGCCGACAGCAACATGCTGCTCCGGGACAGCGGATACTACACGCCCAACCAGTGGGCGGGAACCGACGTGGTGAACGTGAACCCTCTGTTCGTCGATGAGGCGCGGCGCAACTTCCGGCTGATGTCCACCAGCCCCGCCCGCAATAAAGCGTACGGCAGCACCGAGGCGTGGGACCATACGGGGTCGGACCGGCCGGGCAACAGTACGCCCTCCATCGGGCCTTACGAAGTGCAGTCGGATACCACCAGCGACGACAAACCGGCCACCGGCAACGCGAAGAATAATTCCGTAAAGCAACAGTTGCAGCAGTACCGCGCGGCGGCGGCCCCCGCGTCTTCCTACCAGCAGAACACCTACGTCGCGCCGAAGCGGCAGCAGATCAAACCCGTGGTGATTCCAAAAGTCCGATGAAAGCGGCGGCCGTCGCCAATCGCGGCTTACAGATCGGATTGGGGCAATTGGGCTCGCAACTGAGCCTCCTGATACGCCATACGGTAATCGCGCGATGGATCGCGCCGGCCGAGTTTGGCATCGCCGCGCTGTTTTTAAGTGGACTGCAGTTTATCGAACTCGTGAGTAACACCGCTTCAGAAACGTTATTGGTCCAAGCCAAGGATGGCGACGACGAAGCGCTGCAAGCAGCCATCCACTGGTGGCGCGCCACTCGCGGGTTTGTCAATTGCCTGCTCGTCGCCATCCTTGCGGGACCCATCGTGTATCTCTTCGAACTGCCCGGCATGGAATGGGAGATCCGCGCCGTGGGCCTGGTCACCATCATCCGCGGATTCTTCCACACCGATGCCAACCGGCTGCAGCGGCATTTGCGGTACGGGCCCTGGATTGCCAGCGACACCGGCTCGAACATCGCCGCCACCATTGCGGCCATCGCGGTAGCCGCCATGGTGGGAGACCATCGGGCGATCATCGCGGCGCTCTTTACGCAGGCGATCGTGTCGGTGGGGCTATCGCAATTGCTGGCCGAACGGCCCTACCGCTGGCGAAAGGACCGCGCCGCGATCCGCCGCATGCTGGACTTCGGATGGCCGTTGATGGCCAACGGCATTTTGATGTTCGGGATTCTGCAAGGCGACCGCCTGATTCTGGGATCTGCGCCGCGGGTGTTCGGGAACAAGGAAGTCACGCTTGCCGAAGTGGGTTTGTACTCGATCGTATCTTCTCTGGCAATGGCTCCGTTCCTGGCCATCAGCAGCGTTTGTACGTCTTTGTTTTTGCCCATGCTGTCGCGCGTGCAAAGCGCACGGGAACAGTTCCTGCCGGTGTACCGCGCCTGTCTGCGTTGGACCTCCTGGATTGCCGCCGCCGGAGCCTTATTCTTCGTGCTGACGGCGTCGTGGCTCGTAAGCTGGTTGTCCGGCCCGAAGTACCGGCCCGGTTGGTGGCTGGTGGTGTGGTTGTCGCTTTTGTGGTCGGTACGGCTGGTGCGAACAGCGCCTACGCTCGCGGCTTTATCCCTGGGCGACACCAAAAACGCGTTGTACGCCAACATCGCGCGAGGCCTTTCGCTGGTCGCGATCTGCGTCGCCGTAGCCGCCCATCTGGGCATCGAATGGCTGGGATTTATCGGCCTCGCCGGCGAAACCGTGGCGTTAGCCGTGTCGGTTGTCCGTCTGCGTGTCCGCCAGCAGGTTGGCGCTCTGGAATTTGCAAAAGTATTTGCCACCTACGGAGCGGTAGTCGTAGCGGCAATCCTGCTTTCGCCGTACCTCGCCTGGTCGATCCCGCTTCAGTTGGTTGTCATCACGGCGTTCGCCGCAACCGCCATGTTCCTGCCCGGCGCGAGGTCGGGCCTGGCCGAATACTGGACCTCATTCCGCAACATGGTGTCGCGGCGGGAAGGCGTTTTGTAATGATGCGCCGCTGCTTTGCCGCTCCGTTGCTCACACGCCTGTACGCCGTCCCAAGACTGCGCCGTTTCTGTTTCGGACTGCTCCATCGTCTGGAAGGCGGCGAAATGTTTTCGGCCACCCAACGGGCGATCCTCGAGCGGTACCACGGCGTTACCGTCGGCGATTACAGCTATGGCGAATGTATGAAGCCTGGTTCGCTGCCGCCGGGCGTGACCGTTGGACGATATGTGTCGATAGGCCAGGGTTTGAAAGTGTTCGGGCGGAACCATCCGCTCGAGCGGCTATCCATGCACCCGTTTTTTTACAACAGCCAGCTAGGCACAGTGGCGGAAGACACCATCGGAGGCTTGGCGCCGGTGTGGATCGGGCACGATGCGTGGATCGGCGCCAATGCCATCCTGACGCCGCGCTGCCGCAGAATCGGCATCGGAGCGGTCGTTGGTGCCGGAGCAGTGGTAACGATGGATGTGCCGGACTTTGCCGTTGTCGTGGGCAATCCGGCCAAAATTGTAAAGTACAGGTTCTCTGAAGAGATGCAAGCCACGATTCTCGATAGCCGCTGGTGGGAACGCCCACTAGAAGAATGCCTGGCCGTTCTGCCGCATATGATCGTCCCGCTATCGAATGCGGCGGAACATCCTCTTTTGGCCGAAGCGGCGAGGGCAACCAGCGCGCGGGGGTAACCAGGATGGAAGAAACAAATATCACAGCCCTGGGCATCGCGCTCACCGCCATCATGATGTTGCTGATGTTGGTGCTGCCCCGTGCCTACGCGTTCATTCCCATCCTGCTGACGGCGTTCTGGATGACGCTGGGGCAGCGCGTCGTCATCGCCACCCTGAATTTTCAGAT
>JAFDVT010000500.1 GCA_018268875.1 Acidobacteriota bacterium | reverse complement strand
GGATCGTGCAGTCCTACATTGAACCCAAAGACCCCGAGGATCGCTTGGCCTACCTTGCCGCCGCCGCCGGCGTGGTCCAGTGGACCCCCAGTTATTTGCGCAGCGCGTCCGCCCTAAGCGTCTTTACCGAATTCGTTATTGCAAGTAATATTCCTTACGGTTGGGGCGCCAACCATCCTCCGGGAACCCGCATCGTGGTCGGCTTTTTGAACCGCCCCGACTTTATTTTGTTCATGGAGCCGAACAGACAGTTCAGCATCCATACGAGCGAACCCCGGTCGTACAACTGCTGCGCCTTTGCCAATGTCCTGCTATCGGTGTGGCAGCGCGGCAACATCCACGAGTCGCCGTACAACTGGAGCCAGGCTGTGGGCGGCGACGGCGAACAACTGGGCACGCGCTACGGCATGACGGAGATCAAGAATTCCAAGGGCAACCCGGGCATCGCCAGCCTCGACGAACTCAAGGAAGCCATGTCGCCAGACCGCATCTATCATATGGCCCTGTGCCTGAACTCCACCGGCGGCTTCACCAAGCACGATACGGTGGTGGTGAACAACCAGGTCTACCAATCGAATGTGAAGGGCGCGTCGCCGAACGCGGGGTCGGTGTACGTGCAGTCCATCGACGACCAGTGGAAGAAAATGAGCGTCAAGCGCGTCCGCCTGTTCGGCCCGGGACCTTACTAACTAAAGTTACACTCAAGGCCATGCGGCAGCGCTTTGCGGGCATGGCCTTGTTTCTGTTCTTTGCGACCGCCTGTGCCGCCCAACAGAAGTTCCCGCTCCGCTTCCTCGGCGAAATCGGACATCTCGAGCCCGGCCAGCGCCTCACCCTCACCCGCCGTATTACCGCCACCGGTACGGGAGCGCTGATCGAAGGCAGGGACCGCAAAGGCAAGCCGTGGAAAGTGTCCCCAACCACCGCCGGTGGCATCGGATGGACCTCCGTTTGGACGGCCGACTTCGACGGTGACGGGCAGCAGGACCTGCTGATCGAGGCGCTGTTTCCCGGCAACGGCGTCTGCGTGAGCGGCGCCTCCATTCTTTTGCTTATATTCGACGGGAACGGGCGCCCGGTCCCGAGTTTTTTCGAGACCGCCCTGCCGCGTACGCCCGGCGACGAGTTCCCATTCTGGCCTGTCCACGTCACCGACCTGAACAAGGACCGCCGCGCCGAATTTGCGTTGGTCGACTGCCGCCGCGCAGACCTTGGACCGGCCGAAATCCTGTCGATCCGTAACATCTTGACCTCCGACCCGGTCACCCGCCAACTCAGGCCGGTGGTCAACCCGAATCTAGCCGCGTATCGCAAGCTCATCGGGGCGCCGCTACCTTTCCGCCCCAGTCCTCCGGCACCGGCAAGACAGCCGATCGGCAAGCCGGTCTCGTCCGTATCGTCCGCGTTTTGGCGCGATTGGAACAAGCCCGCCACCGTCACCCTGGGAACCCTGCCGCCCGCCCCGCTACCGCAAAACGTCATCCTCGACGGACCCGATGGACGAGAGATTCAGGGAGGCGGCGTCCAGGCGCTCCTGCGCGGCATCCTCGCCGCGCCGCCCGATGCCTACCGTGTTCGCTGGCGCCAAGGCGATCTCATGTGGATCGACCAAACGTTCCCCGGGACACCCGTGCCCAACGTCCCCGTCCAGGCGGAACTGCAGGTGCTGCGTACCTTTAAGAAGTTTCAGTTGGCCGTAGAGAAGCCGGACGACGCCGGATGTGTCCAAAGCTATTACGCTCCGGAAGATGGCGAGTACCTCAGCTTACGCCGTTGCGGCAACCATCTCACCTGGACTCGCACCTATGGAAGCACCGAGGAGGAACTGGCCCAAAACCGCCCGGACCGCGTTCGTAGCTCGCACACGGCCTTTCAGCACACCGTAACGACGGAGGCTCACTTCATCCGTCCCAAAGGCGTGAAGGCGGACACGCTTGTCGCCCGAACCGACGGAGCCGACGGCCTAGCCCTCGCTGAATGGTCGACCCTCGGCTCAATGACACCGATCTATGCGCTGCACGCGCAGGATGGCACACTGCTGGAACCTAGCGTCTCCGTACCGGCGTCGTTAGGGCACCTGTTGCCCGCCTCCAATTCACTGGTCTTTTACCAGATCAACGGCTTCGCTCAACAAGTGGAAGCAAGAATCGTATGGAAACGCGGTCAACGACAGCCCTAGCGTAAGTACTTGGCGTAGATCTTGAGAATATCCTTGAACGCCTTCAAAAAGTCCGTGGACTTCACCTTCGAACCCGCGACATCTTCCCATTGCTTCAACGGGTATTCGTAGATCAGGCCCTGCACTTTGCTCATGTTGCGATTCTCGCGGCGGATCAGCCTTGCCAGGATTTCGACGTCGAACACCCAGCGCGTGCAGAACGGCTCGGCGAACAGCACCCGCGTCCCCGGCACCACGCGGAAGATCTTGGCTCCGCATTGCGTGTCGTAAATGGGTAGGCGGATCAGGTTCGACACCACGGTCGCGAACACGCGGCCCAGGTAATGGCGCACCAGCAACCGCTCGATTTTGCGGCCCAGGAGCTTCACCCGCGCGCCGAACACCATCTCGATATCCGGGCGTTCTTCGAGGATGCCGGAAAGCTCGGGAATTGCCTCCAGGGGGGTCGCCAGGTCCGCGTC
>JAFDVT010000004.1 GCA_018268875.1 Acidobacteriota bacterium | reverse complement strand
GGCGGGCTTGGGAAGCATGGCGCCGGGCTCGTGCAGCAGGATGCGCGCGTCGAGCGCGACCACGCCGGTGGCCGACACGTGCAGCGGATTGACGTCGATTTCCTTGATCTCCGGAATATCCATCACCAGCGTGCTGAAGTGCACCAGCGTTTCTTCCAGCGCTTCCATGTCGGCGGGCGGGCGGCCTCGCACACCGGCCAGCGCCTTGCGAATCTTGGTGCGCTCGATCAGGCGGCGTGCGAGCGTGGTGTTCAGCGGCGGCAAGGCGAGCGACGTGTCCTGATAGACCTCGACGAATTCGCCGCCGGTGCCAAACAGGATCACGGGGCCGAACTGCGGGTCCGTCGAACAGCCGAGGATTGCTTCGTAACCGCTGGTCTTGTCCACCATCGTCTGCACGGTGACGCCTTCAAAACCAGGGATCGCGGCAAGGTCGCGATAGGCCGCGCGGAACTCCTGTTCGTTGCGGATGTTGAGGCGCACCCCGCCGACGTCGGTCTTGTGCGTGATGGTCTGCGAGTTCAACTTCATCGCCACCGGGTAACCGATGCGGGCGGCGCATCTGGCAGCCTCATCTTCGGAAGACGCTAGTTCCGTGCGAACCGGAGGCACGCGGTACAGCTCCAGTATTCGCTTCGATTCGAACTCGGTGAGCAGCGTGCGGCCCTTGGCGCGAACGTCGCGCACGATGCGCGTGGCTTCGTCTTTATTTTCGGGCAGCGGATCGACCTGAGCCGGCGTTTCATACAACCCGCGGAGGCTGTATTCATAGCGCCACATCGCGGCGAAGGCCCGCGCGGCGCTGTCGGCAAACGGAAAGTTCGGGATGCGCTTTCGTTCGACGACCTCGATCGCCCCGGCGACCGATGCGCCTCCCATAAAGCTGGCGAGCACCGGCTTGTGCGACGGGTACTTCAGCTTCACCAGCGATTCGGCAAGCTGTGTCGCGGACGTCATGCCCTGCGGCGTTACGACAACGACGACGCCGTCGACATTGGAGTCCGCGACCACGAGTTCCATCGAACGTTGAAAGCGTTCGGGACCAGCATCGCCGAGGATATCGACAGGGTTCGCGTGCGACCAATGCGGCGGCAGGAACTCATTCAAACGTTCGAGCGTGGACGGGTCGAGCGACGCCAGGTCGCCACCGCTTTCGATCAACGCGTCGGCGGCGAGCACGGAAGGTCCACCGGCGTTGGTGAGGATCGCTAGCTTGTTCCCGCGCGGGCGAGGCTGCTTGGCCAGCGTGTTGGCGATATAGAAGAGATCGGCGATGCGGTTCACGCGAAGAACGCCGCAGCGGCGGAACACCGCGTCGATCACTTTGTCGCTCGAGGCCATCGCGCCGGTGTGTGACGCGGCGGCCTTGGCGGCGGCGTCGGTACGGCCCGCTTTGACGACGATGAGCGGCTTCGATTGCGCAACAGCGCGAGCGGCGGACACAAAGCTGCGGGCGTCGTCGATGGATTCGATGTACATCAGGATGCTCGACGTGTGCGGGTCGCTACCCAGGTAGTCGATGAGGTCGCCCCAGCCGACGTCGATCATGGAACCCGCGGAAACAAAGGCGCTGAAGCCCAGGCCATTGCGCTGGCTCCAGTCGAGCACCGACGTACACAGGGCGCCACTTTGCGATACGAACGCGACGTTGCCCGTGGCAGCGGAACCGTTGGCGAAGGTCGCGTTGAGGCCGGCAAATGGACTCATCACGCCGAGGCAGTTGGGTCCGATGATGCGCATGGACGACTGCGAAGCCTCGCGCAGTACATCCTTTTCGAGTTGCTTGCCGCGTTCGCCGGTCTCGCGAAAGCCGGCGGAAATGATGATGGCTCCGCGCACACGCGCCGCCGCGCATTGCCGCACGATGTCGGGCACAGTTCGCGCGGGCGTCGCGATCACGGCAAGGTCGACACGCGCGGGCACGGAGGCGATGTCGGGGTAACAATGCACGCCCATCAATTCCTGATGATTGGGATTGACAGGGAACACGCGGCCCTTGAACGGAGCCTGCAACAGGTTCGTCAGCAGGGACCGGCCTACGCTGGCGTCGGCTTCGGTGGCGCCGATGAGCGCTACGGTTTTGGGGTCGAAGAAGACGCCGAGTGACACGGTCTTTAGGGGTTCTTTTTGGCGATCTTTTCGTGAATCGCGTTGACTTCCTGCAAGGCCGCCGAGCCATACCAGGGATGCAGTTCCATCACCAGCGCGCCGGATTGAATGGCGGGGTCGGTCTTGGTCAACGCTTCGGCTTCGGCGACGGATTCGACGTTGAAGATGTAGATGCCGCGGAGTTCGCCACGATCGAGGAAAGGTCCTGCGATGGCGAGTTTGCCATCCTTGGCCATGCGTTGGATGTTGGCCATGTGGCCCCCCATCACTTTCTGCGATTCGGCGCGATCTTTGGGCGGCGTGGGTCCGGCTTTGAGGAAGGCCATGACGTACTTGCGCATGCCCATGTCGTCGGCGTTCAACTTCTTGGCTAGGGCCTCGTCAAACTGGGCCGGCAGGAGCAGTACAGAGGCTAGCAACAGCAAAAAAAATCGCATGAAGCGATTCTAGCAGCGAGGTCGCGCGAGGTAATTCAGGAGTTCGACGCGGGCGGAGTGACAGTCGGCGATCATCGCGTCGCGGCGCTGGGTGAACCATGTGCGACTGAGGAAAAGCGGTATCGCTAGGGCGAGTCCGGCCACGGCCCACGTCAACGAGTGGCTGACGCCCATGATCGCGTAGGACCGCACGGTTTGACGCTCGGCCCTCAGGCAACAAAAGGTTTCGACGAGCGCGAAGCAAAGCAGAATAGTGGCGGCGAAAAACACGGTGCCCGAAGCCGCGCGGAGCACCCAGAACCCGCGACTGAGTTGACGACTCTGCGCTGCGATCTCACGCTGGATGGCGAGGTCCGTGCAGTACAAAGCGCTACTCCGCATGAGAGCTTGGACACCGCTCGCGACCCGGTTGTTCCGCGATTACTCGCCGATAATCTTCACCAGCACGCGCTTGCGGCGGTTGCCGTCGAACTCACCGTAAAAGATCTGTTCCCAGGGACCGAAATCGAGATTCCCATCGGTGATCGCCACCACCACCTCGCGACCCATGATCTGCCTCTTCATGTGCGCGTCGGCGTTATCTTCGCCCGTCCGGTTGTGGCGGTACTGCGACGTGGGCGCATGCGGCGCGAGCTTTTCGAGCCAGATGTCGTAATCGTGATGGAGGCCGCTTTCATCGTCGTTGATGAACACGGACGCCGTGATGTGCATGGCGTTCACCAGCACAAGGCCTTCTTTGACGCCCGATTCGCGCAGGCATTCTTCGACATCGGGCGTGATGTTTACCAGGCCTCGACGGCCGGGGACGTTGAACCAGAGTTCCTTGCGGTAACTCTTCATCATGCCAGCGTCAGAACTACCTTGCCCGCGCCGTCCTGATACTTTTCGGCCATCTCAAACGTGGACTGAATCGAATCGAACGGCATGCGATGCGTGATCACCGGCGTGAAGCGTGACGGGAAACTTTCCAAAAGATCCAGCGCCTTCATCGAGTCATGATTCGAACGGCGGACGTTGTAAAAGAACAGTTCCTTGCGGCGCATCACGTGGAACTCGAAGTCGATCTTGGCTTCGGAAGGAATGCCGGTGATGACGGCGCGGCCTCGCGAACAGCACAGGTGCATGCTTTCGTTGATGCTGTTGTCCTTGGCCGCGCAATCGAACACGACGTCGACGCCGCGATTGCCGGTTTCTTTCAAAATGTCGCGCACCGATTGCATGCCGGCCGGAAGCGCCGCGTCCGCGCCCATGGCTACGGCCATGTCACGTCGATGCGGCAGCGGATCGGTGGCCCAGATGCGGCGCGCGCCATTCAGACGCAGCATCGCGATGGTGAGGAGTCCAATGGGTCCGCAACCCAGCACGACGGCGGTTTCACCAGGCTGAAAGTTCGGGAACTCCATCGAATGCAGTACGACGGCCAGCGGCTCGACCAGCGTACCTTCGGCCATGCTCATGTTGGCGCGCAACGGCATGACGTTGTGAGCGGGCAGATCCACATAATCGCGGAAAAAGCCTGGATCCTGCGGCGTGCTCAGGAAGCGAAGGTTGCTGCAGACGTTGTGACGTCCTTTGATGCAGAACTCGCAGTGGTAGCAAAAGATGGCCGGTTCGAGCGACACGCGGTCGCCTTTGGAGAAGCCGTGGCCATCGTCCTCGACAAAGCCCGTAGGTTCGTGGCCAAGCACCATGGGATAGACGCATGGCACGTCGCCGATGCCGCCTTCGCCAAAGTAGTGCAGGTCCGAACCGCAGATGCCAACAGCGGCTGTGCGCACGCGCACCATGCCTGCCGCGACGGGACCGGGGTCGCGCTCGGTGATCTCAAAGCGCCGGTGGGAGGAAAGGGAAGCTACTCGCAAACTGCATCCAGTTTATAACTTCCCTTTGTGGAAGTTTGAAGGGCCCGTTACTTCTTGAACAGGCTGTCGAAAGCGGCGCGAGCGTCCTGCGCCGTGCGAGGCCGGTCGTCGTTGCTGCCGTTTCGATATGACGGGCGGTCGCTACCGCCAAAGCCGCCATTGCCGTTCAACGCCGCGTGGGCGCCGAAAGAAGCGGACGACGTGCCTTGCTGCGAAGCCTC
>JAFDVT010000049.1 GCA_018268875.1 Acidobacteriota bacterium | reverse complement strand
TTGGAGATTCTAGAAGTCCGTTATGAAAGTTAGTGAGTAGCCCGCCCTAGGCGAATCGGTTCGAACTCCAGAGCGTCCCGCACGATGTCCGCAAGGCCGGAGCGCACGGGCTTCCAGCCAAGTTCCGCACGAATACGCGTCGAGTCCGCCACGAGGGTCGAAGGGTCGCCGTCGCGACGAGGTCCCATGGAATGAGGCACGGGTTTACCGGTGGCTTGCTCTACGGCCTTGATGACTTCGAACACCGTGAAGCCTTGCCCGGTGCCGCAGTTGAACTGTCGGCTGGCGCCTCCGTCGAGCAGATGTTCGAGCGCGAGGGCATGGGCAGAGGCCAGGTCCATGACGTGGATATAGTCGCGCTCGCAACTGCCGTCGCGGGTGGGGTAGTCGTCGCCGAACACGGTGACGGGCTTGCCAACGCCGGTTGCGGCGCGCAGCACGAGCGGGATCAGATGGGTTTCCGGAATGTGTTCCTCGCCAAAGCCGGACTTGGGTTCGGCGCCGCAGGCGTTGAAGTAGCGAAGGCAGACGCTGTTCAATCCCGCGAACTGCCCGTTCCACTGCAGCGCTTTTTCCACCATCACTTTGGATTCGCCGTACGGGCTTTCGGCCTGGAACGGCATGTCCTCGGTGATGGGCGTGCGGGCGGGCGTGCCGTAGACGGCGGCGGTGGACGAAAAGACGATCTTGTTGACGCCAGCGTCCAGCATCGCGTCGATGAGCGAGAAACTGCCGCCGGTGTTATTGCGGAAGTACTTCTGCGGAATCTTGGTGGATTCGCCGACGGCGATAGAGGCCGCAAAATGCAGCACGGCGTCGAACTTTTCGCCTTGCATCAACTGCCGCAGCGCGACGGTGTCCTGGATGTCGAACTGGCGCAGGCGCGAGGGTTCGACGTTGTGGCGGTAGCCGGTGACGAGGTTGTCGACCACCGTGCAGTCATGCCCTTGCTTGAGGAGAGAGTGAGTAGTGTGGGAGCCGATGTAGCCGGCGCCGCCCGCGACAAGAATCTTGGCCAATTTACAGTTTAGCCTCAGTGATCAAGACAGCCCCAGCGTGTGACCGGCGATGGCGGATCCGCCGTCGCAGTTGTACACGGAGCCGGTGATGAAGGACGCGGCTGGCGAACACAGGAACAGCGCGAGATCGGCGAGTTCCTGTCGTGTGCCCTGGCGGCGTAGCGGGACGCTTGCCTCCACCTTGGCGATCGCTTCCGGCGTGGGCGCCAGGCGGCGCATGCCTTCGGTGTCGGCGGTTGGTCCGGGCGTAATGATGTTGCAGCGGATGCCTTCGGGACCCCATTCGAGAGCCAAGGTCTTCACCAGGAGTTCGACGCCCGCTTTTGCGGCGCAGACGTGCGATTGCAGGGCGATGGGCGTATGCGCGTGCGAGGCGGAAATGGCGATGACCGAAGCGCCGGGCTTGCGCAGAAATTGGTGCGCCGCGCGGCAGGTGTTGAAGGTGCCCAGCAAGTCAATGTCGATCACCGCTTTGAAGCCGTTGGCGGACATGCCGAGCACCGGCGCGGGGAAATTGCCAGCGGCGCCGGCGATCAGGATATCGATGGGTCCAAACGCGTCGTGCGCCTGGCGCAGGGCGTTCTCGACAGCGTCGTATTGCCGAACGTCGGCGGAATAGCTGAGGGCCGATCCGCCGATGTCTTTGATTGCGGCTGCGAGTTTTTCCGGATTCCGGCCCAAAATCGCGACATTTGCCCCGTGGGCCGCGAACTGCTGGGCCATCGTAAAACAGATGCCGCTCGATCCGCCGGTGACAAAGGCGGTCTTGCCGGCGAGCAAATTGGGCTGGAATACGGAACTCATTTAGCGCAGCAGATCCTCAAGCTGAATTTTGGCGCCGGTCTTTTCATCGCGGTACTTCACGATCACCGGGGTGTACAGCGACAAGCCCCATTCCTTGCCCTTACCTTTGCCGATGGGCCGCGAACCCGCCACGACCACCGCGCCTTCGGGAATCACCAGAGGCTCGTCGTCGGTGGCGCTGTAGACCGTTTCCTTCACGAGGTCGTAGACAGGCGTGGAACGGTTCAGGATCGTGCCGGTGCCGAGGACAGCGGACTTCTTGACGATCGTGCCTTCGTAGACGCCGCAGTTGCCGCCGATCATGACGTCGTCCTCGACGATGACGGGCATGGCTCCCACAGGTTCCAGAACGCCGCCGATCTGCGACGCCGCGGAGATGTGGCAGTTCGTGCCGATCTGCGCGCAGGAACCGATGAGGGCGTGCGAATCCACCATGGTGCCGTCGCCGACGTAGGAGCCGACGTTGATGTACATGGGCGGCATACAGGTGACGCCGCGGCCGATGAAACAGCCGTCGCGAATGGTGGAGCCACCAGGCACGATGCGGACGCCATCGGCGCTGGTCATGGGGCGCACCGGGTAGGTCGCTTTGTCGAAGAAGGGCAGGCGCTGGGGGTCGGGCGACATGTCGACGACGAGTCCCATACGGAAGCCGAGCAGAATTCCCTTCTTCACCCAACTATTCACCTTCCAGCCGTTTTTGGCTGTGGGATCGGGTTCGGCGGAACGGATGTCGCCCTGGTTCAACGCCTTTTTGAAGGCGGCAAATAGCGTGAAATGGCTGTCGTCATAGGACGACGGCTTTTCGTCGAACAACTTTTCGATGTCTTGCTGCATGTGCGGAAAAATCTATTATCGCGTGCTAGGGATAAAACCGCCGAGCGCCCGCATGATCTTGCCCCACAAGGCGCGGCCCAGTTCCGGGAGTTCCTCCATGCGAACCGGGATCGCCTGGATGTGCAGGCCCGCCATTTCGTCGGTCGCGTCGGGTCCCCATTCGACGCGCTTGGGCGGGTTCGACGGATTGCGCGGATTCGCGGCGGAGTTGTCGTAGACGAACTCCATCTCGACCTTGGTGCCGGCGGGCAAACGGATTGGCCGGCGGTAATAATACTGTTCCTGCCAGTTGAAGTCCCAGTCGTCGATGCGGATGAGGGTTTGCTTTTTGCCGTTGGGCAGCGTGGCCCAACC
>JAFDVT010000499.1 GCA_018268875.1 Acidobacteriota bacterium | reverse complement strand
GCCAAGACCAAAGCCGCCCGCGAAAAATCCGGCGACCCGCGCCCGTCCATCGAGGAGCGATATCCTTCAAAGGCGGAATATATTGCCCGGATCGAAGCGGCCGCCCGTCAACTGGCCGCATCGCGCTTGCTGTTGGAGCGGGATGTGGACGCCGTGAAGGAGCAGGCTTCGCAACGTTGGGACTGGGTGATGAACCAATAATAAATGAACGCCGATATCGCTTTTGCCTCGCGACTGCAGGAAATCGATCAGAGAACCGCGTCGTTAGAGAAGGAAATTGCCGCATTGCCGCGCTATATCGCGGAACTGGAGCGCCAGTTTGCGGGTCACCAGAAAACGTTCGAGGACAGCCGTGCGTCCCTGTTGGCCAACCAGCGCGAACGCAAGACGCTTGAAGGTACGATTACCGATGCCCAGCAGAAGATCGCGAGGCTGAAGGATCAGATGCTGCAGGCCAAGACCAATGAACAGTACAAGGCCTTTCAGCACGAAATCGCGCACTTCGAGTCGCTGATTTCCACCAGCGAGGATCGCATCCTGGAACTGATGGAAGCCGCCGAAACGCTGGAAGTAGGCGTAAAGAAGGCCGAAGCGGAACTCGCGGCCGAAAAAAAGCACGTCGACGGGCAGAAGACGAAGGCTCACGAACGCGCGGCCGCGGACCAGAAAGCGATCGCGGAAGCCAAGACGCGGCGCGCCGGAATTGAGAAGGAAATTGCCCCGGCCGTGCTGAAAGCTTACGAATACGCGCGCAAGAAAGTCGGCGCTCACGTGGTGTGCGAAGTCGTGGACGGAATCTGCACCGGATGCCGCCTGGCGTTGCGTCCGCAGTACTTTCAGGAGCTGAAAACGGCGCAGGATGTTCGCTATTGCGAAAACTGCCGGCGAATTATCTATTGGAATCCACCGGTCGCGCCGCCAGCCTAGCATTAATTGTCATAAATATTCCGTTTCACCCCGTTGCACTGCATGCCCTGGTGATATAGCATCGAGCGAATCCGCCTCGAAATGGAGCTCGCCTCGAAATGAACCGCCGCCTGTCTACTGCGTTCGCGAGTTTTGTTGGCCTCTTGTTTCTCGCCACTCCGACCGCACCTGCTCAATCCATCTATGGGACACTGACCGGTCTCGTATCCGATCCCTCAAAGGCCGTCGTTGCCAATGTCGGGATTCGGCTGCGTGACGAATCCTCAGGAGCCCTGCGCGAATCGGCGACAAATTCCGAAGGGTATTTCACCTTTGCCTCGGTTCCGCCGGGAAAATATGAAATTACGATCTCGGCCCCTGGCTTCGACACGTACAAGCAGACCGGCATCGTGGTCGGCGGCGGCGACAAGCTGAACGTCAACATTACGCTGAAGGTTGGAAACACGGCCAATACAGTGGTCGTCACCGGCGACGTCGATCTGGTGGCTCCGGTCGATTCCGGCGAAAAGTCCGACCGGTTGACCACGAAAGAACTGGAAAACTTCATCCAGGTGGGCACCAACGCCGCGGAGTTCCTGAAGATCATGCCGGGCTTCGGCATCTCGAACGGCACGCAGAACACCGCCAGTTACACCGGCCAAACCATCGGCATCAACGGCAACGGCGACGGCGGCAACCAGAGTCCGCTGAACGGCGCGTTTTCTTACAACGGACTGCCTGGCAACTCGCTGGACATCACGGCCGACGGCGCGCACGTGTCGGATCCCGGTTGCAACTGCGCGACCCCGGTAAATCCGAACTCGAACATGATCGCCGAATTCAAGGTGACCATGTCGAACTTCAGCGCGGAAAATCAGAAAGGTCCGGGTGTCATCAGTTCGGTGGCCAAGTCCGGCGGCAAGAACTTCCACGGTTCCGCCTTCATGACGGCCCGCCATTGGTCGCTTAACGCGAACGATTGGCTGAATAACTACAGCCGCGTCAAACGGCCCGAAAACAGCTACTACTATCCAGGCGTGACCTTTGGCGGTCCGGTTCTGCTGCCCTTTACGAAGTTCAACCGCAATCGCGAAAAGCTGTTCTTCTTTACCGGATTTCAGTATTTCCGCCAGACGCTCGACACCGGCCTGCTGCGTTCGACGGTTCCCACCGACGGGATGCGCAACGGCAACTTCTCGCCGGCCGAATTGTCGAAGCTGGGCAACATCACGGCCACCGGTTCGGCGCCCAACCAGATCAACGCGCGAGGCCTGGCGCTGTATCCCGGCGGCATCATTCCGGCATCGGCCATCAACACCAACATGCAGAACCTGATGAAGCTGTACCCCGCGCCCAACGCCGACCCGAACTCCAACGGCGGCTACAACTGGGTGGATCAGATTCTGTTCAACCAGAACGGCTTCCAGTGGATGTCGCGCGTCGATTACAGCATCAGCGACAACACCAAGCTGTTCGTGCGTTACAACATGCAGCGCGAAGTGCAGTTGTTCCCCATCGGCCTGTGGTCCTCGGCGCGCACTCAGCAGTTGCCCTACCCGTCGCCGATTGAAGGCAAGAACGGGTCCGATTCGGTGACCGCCTCGCTGACCCACGTCTTCAACCCGACGATGACCAACGAAATGGTGTTCGGCTATACCTACATCGCGTTTCCCAACAACTTCCAGGATCCGCGCAAGGTCGACCGCGGCGTGATCGGCTACGGCTACAAAGGCCTGTTCAAGAACGGCGTCGCGCAGTTTCCGAACATCGTGACGACGCAGGAAGTGGCGGCCATCGGCACCAACGGCGGCTTTGAAGTGGGCGGGGCGCGTGGCCTCTACGCCGACAAGTTCATGCCGAGCTTCAGCGACACGATCACCAAAGTGTGGCGTACGCACACGCTCAAGAGCGGATTCTTCTTCGAGAACATCCGCAACGCGCAACCGGCCAGCGCCAACGTGCAGGGCCAGTTCAACTTTGCCAATACCAATCCCAATTCGCTCGGCAACGGATACGCGGACATGCTGACCGGCGTCCTGAATTCCTACTCAGAGACCTCCTTCAACCGCATCAACGACATCGCGTACAGGACGTTCGAAGGCTTTGTCCAGGATTCGTGGAAGGTCAATCGAAGACTGACGCTGGAGCTCGGGCTTCGCGTGACGCATTTCTCCCCGTGGGAAGATCAACTCGGTTACGGCTTCGCTGCGTTCGACTATTCGAAGTACAACTCCAGTTGCACCCCGGTGCAGTATTGCGGATTCATCTGGAATGCCCGCGACAAGTCGGTGCCACTGGGCGGCTTCCCCACCCGTGCCGCGTTCTACCAACCCCGCTTTGGGGTGGCGTACGCGCTCGGCGACAAGACGGTCCTGCGCGGCGGCTGGGGACGGTATTACTTCCACTCCGCTCAGTTCACCACCAGCCTGAACGTTTCGGCCGGAGTGCAGGCCATCACGCTGGGGAACAACCAGGGCCCGAACAACACACCGCTCAACGTCAACCAGTTGGACACCATGAACTTCAGCACGCAGGCGCTCTCCATCGGCGCTGTCGATCGCACCAACGACCGCCAGCCGCTGACGGACAGCTATAGCTTCACGATTTCGCGCCAGGTGCCCGGTTCGGGTCTTGTGGAAGTCGCCTACGTCGGTAACCAAACCCGAAACGTCTTGAATACCGCGGGCGGCGCCGGCAGCGACATCAACCTGGTTCCCATTGGCGCCATGCTATCGTCCGCGAACGGTGGTGTCGATCCGAATACGCTCAACGCGAATCTGTTCCGCCCGATGAAGGAATTCGCCGGCCTGCCGCTGGCCACGAACAACATCTACGCCAACTACAATTCGCTGCAGACCAAATACATCCGCACCAAAGGCCGCGCCATGATCACGATGAACTACACGTACGGCAAGGCCATGGGCATCGTCAGCACGACGCTCGATTCGTTCAACCTCCAGAACAATTACGCGGTGCAGCCGAACAACCGGAAACATATCTTCAACGCCGCCTATTCGTACAACATCGGCCGCTTATCGAAGAACCGGCTCATCGGCGGTTTCACCAACGGTTGGCAGATTTCGGGCGTCACGCAGATCCAAAGCGGTCCCAATCTTACCGGATTGCGTGGCCAGAACTTCGGCATGAACCTCAACGCGATGAAGTTGCCCGGAACCACCTACAACATCAGCGCGGCCTCGCTGTTCGGCACCACCGGCTTCACGTTGACGCCGGTACTGACGTGCGACCCGACGCAGAACCTGGGGCCGCAGCAGTTCCTGAACCCCAACTGCTTCGCCGCGCCGACCACGGTGGGACGTCCCGTGTCGGCCACGCTGCCCGCCATCTACGGACCGGCATTCTTTAACTCGGACCTCGGCTTGTTCAAGAACTTTGCCATCGCCGAAAAGAAGAAGCTGCAGTTCCGCGCCAACGCCTACAACTTCCTGAACCATCCGTTGTGGTCGTTCCCGAACAATCAGAACCTCAACCTGGGCTTTAACGGAACCACCGGGGCCATGAACACTCCGTTGTTCGGCACCGCTGGCGTCAAGCAGGGCCGCCGGTTGGTTCAGTTCATGGTGACCTTCCAGTTTTAAGATAAGGAGGTCGTGGTTAGATTTCTTCCAGCGCTGGCCCTTGTGGTTCTGGCGCAGAGTCCGGAGGCGGAGGACCTGCTGAAGCAGGCGATCCAACTCCATCAGTCCGGTCAGGTAGCCGCGGCGATTCCGTTCTACGAGAAGTACCTTTCGCAGAAGCCGGAGTCGCCGCTGGCGCTTTCAAACCTCGGCGCGGCGTATGCGCGAAGCGCTCGTTACAAGGACGCGATCGCCCAGTACACGAAGGCGCTGAAGCTGCAGCCCGGCAACGTACCGGTGGAGATGAACCTGGGCCTCGCCTATTACAAAGCGGGGCAGATCGCCGAAGCGGCGGCGCGATTCGAGAAGGTTCACAAGGCGATGCCCGCCGAAACGCAGCCGCTACTGTTGCTCGCGGATTGCCTGCTGCGCCTCGGCAAGTATTCGCAAGTGGACACGCTGTTGACCCCCGTGTTTCGCAACCGTCCCGACGATCGCGCCGTGGCGTATCTGCTCGGCACCGCGCTCATTCGCGATCAGAAAACAGAACGTGGGCAGACCGTGATCGACCGCATCCTGCGCGATGGGGATTCGGCAGAAGCGCGCCTGCTGCTGGGTGTCACCAAGCTCAACGCGCACGAATATCCGGCCGCTCTGGAAGATTTGCGCAAGGCGGTGGAACTGAATCCCAAGCTGCCCGACGTGTACGCCTACTACGGGCAGGCTCTGCAATCGACCGGCGATCCTGCAGCGGCCGCGGACGCGTATCGCAAGGCTCTGGAAGCGGACCCGATGCAGTTCCAGGCGAACCTCGAATTGGGCGTTCTGTTGAAGGACGAGCAGAAGTACGACCTCGCGATCGAGCATCTACAGCGGGCTCTGCAACTGCGTCCCGGGCATCTGGACGGGCGCTACCAGGTGGCCGCCATCGAACTGCAGCGAGGCCGTGCGGACGTCGCGCGGCAACAGTTGGAACGGATCGTGAAGGAAGCGCCGGGGTTCACGGCGGCGCACGTGACACTGGCCACGGCGTACTACCGGTTGCAACGCAAAGCGGACGGCGATCGCGAACGGGCCATCGTGCAAAAGCTGACCGCCGAGACGCAGGCCAAGCAGCAGAAGGGCATCAACATCAAGTGACCCGCCGCGGCTTCCTGGGATGTACGCTCGGTGCCTCGGCGGCGTTTGGGGCCGCATCGCCATTGTTCGTCGAACGCCCGGCTTCTGAAACGGGGCTCGTATGGACGCACGACAACGCGATGTCCGACGCGCACTACCTGCCGGAAACGCTGGGGCCCGGCTGCGCGTTCCTCGATTACGACAACGACGGGTGGATGGATATCTATCTGGTCAATAGCGGTCCCGCGGACTTCTTCAAGCCCGCAAAGCCGCTGCGAAACGCGCTGTATCGCAACAATCGCGACGGTACGTTCACCGATGTTACCGACAAAGCGGGCGTCGCCGGGGGGACCAACTTTGGCATGGGCGTTGCCGTCGGCGATTTTGACAACGACGGTTGGCCCGATCTGTTTGTCACCGGTTACGGCAACTGCATTCTGTACAAAAACAATCGCGACGGCACGTTCACCGACGTTACTCGCAAGGCCGGTTTGGAGTGCCCCGGCTGGACCACCAGCGCGGTGTGGTTCGATTACGACAACGACGGCAAGCTCGATCTGTTCGTCTGCAGCTTTGTCGCCTACGGTCCTGGAGACCGCCGTGCTTGCGGTGTCAACAAGCTGGGCAAGGGTTTTTATTGCATTCCGCGATTCTTCAAACCCACCGCCAGCTTTCTGTTTCACAACAACGGCGACGGTACGTTCACGCAGAAGTCAGCCGGTACAGACATCGCAAAGTCGATGGGCAAAGGCCTCGGCGTGGTGGCGGCGGACATCAATAACGACGGGCTGATGGACCTGTTCGTCGCCAACGACACGGTGCAAAACTTCCTGTACGCCAACCGCGGCAACGGGCGTTTTGAAGACATCTCGCTGCCTGCCGAAGTGGCGTTCAGCGAAGGCGGGCAGCCCCGATCCGGAATGGGCGTCGACGCGGCGGACGTCTTCGGCAGCGGATTTCAGGACCTGTTTGTCGCCAACGTCGACCAGGAGATGTTCTCGCTCTATCGCAATCAGAAGAACGAAACATTTCGCGACGCGGCGCATGCCAACGGCGTCGCGCAGTCGACCCGCCTGTTGAGCGGCTGGGGCTTGAAGTTCTTCGACTACGACAACGATGGCGCGCTGGACCTGATCCTTGCCAACGGCCACCCAGACGACATGATCGAAAGCTACTCGCCGGCCGTGAAACACAAAGAACCGCTGCTGCTGTTTCATCAGGAAGACGGCAAGTTGCGCGATGTCTCGAAGACGGCCGGACCGGTTTTCGACAATTCGTACGCGGCGCGCGGACTCGCCGTCGGCGACTTCAACAACGACGGCCGCCTGGACGTTCTGATCGGCGTCAACGGAGGCCCACCGGTGCTGCTTGAGAATCGTTCCGGCGAAGGGAACCGCTGGCTGGGGTTGAAGCTCCAAGGCGTCAACTGCAACCGCGACGCGATTGGCGCGAAGATCCGTTGGGCGGCCGGCGGCGTGGTGCGATCGCGCATGAAGAACGGAGGCGGAAGCTACCTGTCCTCTCACGATCCTCGCGAAGTCCTGGGCATCGGCAAGGCGGAAAAAATCGACTGGGTGGAGATCGTTTGGCCAAAACCCAGTGGCAAAGTGCAGCGGATTCAAAATCCGCCTCTCGGACGCTACATCACCGTACAAGAGCCATAATCGGGGCCAATTGAGGAAAACAAAACCGAATCCCGCCGTCGCGCGTCGAACAATCGGAATCCAACTGACGTACTAACCTAGGATCAATAATGTCTTATAAGCCGTACTCCGCCGTTGTGCTGGCGTTTGCGCTATCCGCCAATCTGGCGGTCGCCCAACCCGCCGCCTCCCCGCTCAAAAAGATCACCAGCGTCGAGGGCATCACCGAATATCACTTGAACAATGGACTCAAAGTCCTGCTGATTCCGGACCCGTCAAACCCCAAAGTAACCGTCAATATCACGTATTTTGTGGGTTCCAAACACGAAAACTATGGCGAAACCGGCATGGCGCACCTGCTGGAACACATGGTGTTCAAAGGCACGCCCACGCATAAGGAAGTCTGGAAGCTGTTACAAGACCACGGCGCCCAATTCAATGGCACCACCTGGCTGGACCGCACGAATTACTACGAAACAATGGCGGCCACCGACGAGAACCTGGAGTTCGCGCTGAAGCTGGAAGCCGACCGCATGGTGAACTCGTTCATCGCGAAGAAAGATCTGGACAGCGAAATGACGGTGGTTCGCAACGAATTCGAGATGGGCGAGAACAGCCCGTTCCGGGTTCTGCTGCAGCGTTCGATGTCGGTTGCGTTCGAATGGCACAACTACGGCAAGACCACCATTGGCGCCCGTAGCGACATCGAAAATGTGCCGATCGAGCGTCTGCAGGCGTTTTACCGCAAGTACTATCAGCCGGACAACGCGCTGCTGGTGGTGGCGGGTAAGTTCGACGAAGCGAAGGCGCTGAAGCTGATCGCCGACAACTTTGCCGGCATCCCCAAGCCGACCCGGACGCTGGAGAAGCTCTACACGCAGGAACCCACGCAGGACGGCGACCGCCAGGTGAACGTTCGCCGCGTCGGCGATGTGCAGTTGATCAACATGATCTACCACGTTCCCGCCGGCACGCACGAGGATTTTGCGCCGGTGCAGATTCTGGCGCAGATCCTGGGTGACGCTCCTTCGGGCCGCCTGTACAAGGCGCTGGTGGACAACAAAAAGGCGGCAAGCGTCGGCAACATGGAGTTCCAGAATGCCGAGCCGGGCGTTTCGATGTTCACCGCGCAGTTGACCAAGGATCAGAACCTGGACGAAGCGCGCAAGGAAATGCTGAAAGTCATCGAAGGCATCTCCAAGGAACCGCCTTCGAAGGAAGAAGTGGAACGCGCGCGCGCCAAGATGCTGAAGGATGTCGACCTGGTGATGAGCAAGAGCGACCAGATCGGCGTCGCACTCAGCGATTACGCGGCAATGGGCGACTGGCGCATGTTGTTCATCGATCGCGACCGCATCAAGAACGCCAAGGTGGAAGATGTCCAGCGCGTCGCCAAGTTGTACTTCAAGGAGAGCAACCGCACGGTTGGCCAGTTCATTCCGACGGAGAATCCGGATCGCGCGGAGATCCCGAAGACGCCGGATGTCGCGGCGATTCTGAAGGATTACAAAGGCGCCGCCGAAATGGCAAAGGGCGAGGTGTTCGATCCTTCGCCGTCCAACATCGAAAGCCGCACCCGTCGCGTGACGCTGCCCAACGGTCTGAAGCTGGTGATGCTGGCCAAGCAGAACCGTGGCGAAACCGTTCGCGCGGCAATGACCTTGCGTATGGGTACCGAAAAGACGCTCGCCGGCAAGGGCGCGATTTCGAGCACCACGGCTTCGATGCTGATGCGTGGCACAACGAAGCATTCGCGTCAGCAAATCGACGACGAACTCAGCCGCCTGCAGGCGCGCATGAGCATTGGCGGCTCCGGTCCCGGTGTCAGTGCGTCGGTGGAAACCACGCGTAAGAATCTGCCCGAAGTGCTGAAGCTGATGGCCGAAGTCCTGCGCGAACCGGCGTTCCCGGATAGCGAGTTGGAACAGATTCGTTCGCGCGCCATTGCCCAATACGACGCTGCCCGCCGCGAGCCGAATCAGATCGCGATCACCAGTCTGCAGCGCCATCTGTACCCCGTGCCTGCGGGCCATCCGCGCGAAGTGAAGACGCCCGAACAGCTTTCCGAAGACATGAAAGCCGTCAAGCTGGACGAGCTGAAAGCCTTCTACAAGGACTTTTACGGCGCTACCTATGGCGACCTGGTGCTGGTCGGCGACTTCGATCCCAAAGAGATGGAAACGCTCGCCAAGCAGTTGTTCGGCGATTGGAAGAGCCCGCAACCGTACGTGCGCATGACCCGCACGTTTGAAAAGATCGCGCCCGAAAACAAAGCGTTTGAGACGCCCGACAAAGCCAATGCGATGTTCGTCGCCGGCCTGCGTTACCGCATGTCGGACGAAGATCCGGACTACCCCGCGCTGGTGATCG